>JAGLSW010000981.1 GCA_023135565.1 Candidatus Aminicenantota bacterium
CAGGGACCTGCCGCGAAGCGGCTTATCGCCACCCCACGCGCGTGGGGCCGCCGGAGGCAAAAACATATAGCATTTCGCAAGGGCGGGTATTTGTCATCGGCGGTGGTAAAGCATCCGGGGCCATGGCTGAGGTTTTAGAAGACATCCTAAGCCCAGAGAACATCACCGCCGGGATTGTCAACTGCAATAGCACAGGTTATCAAACTGCTAAGATCAAAATAAACGCCGCCTCTCATCCCACGCCGGACCGGGCCGGTATAGAGGGCGTAAAACGGATGCTGGCCTTAATAAGCCGGTACTCGATCAACGAAAGCGATCTAATTATCTGTCTTATCTCCGGCGGCGGCTCGGCGCTGCTGCCCTATCCTGTAGATGAAATCACCCTGGCGGAGAAGCAGGAAATAACCGCACTGCTTTTAAAGAGCGGGCCTACCATACATGAAATCAACGCAGTCCGGAAACACCTATCACAAATAAAAGGGGGGCGTTTGGGTCGTTTTTTTTCACCGGCGCGGGTGGTCTCGTTAATTTTATCCGACGTCATCGGAAATGATTTAGATGTGATCGCGTCCGGGCCTACAGCTCCTGATAAATCTACCTTTCCCGATGCGTTAAAAGTATTGGAAAAATATAATTTACTATCTAAAGCGCCTCCCAAAGTCGTTGAATTCTTAAAGCGGGGCTGTGCCGGGGAAATAGAAGAAACCCCAAAAAAATTAGATAATTGCGATAATTTTATAATCGGGGATAACCGACTGGCTTTGGAAGCCATGGCGGAGAAGGCAAGAACACTCGGTTTTAAGCCCTATATCGTTAGCGCTGCGCAGCAGGGAGATCCCGGCGAGGCCGCGGAACTGCGGGCAAAAGAGATATTAAAGGGCAAATATAAAGGTTACGACGTGCTCTTAGTGGGAGGCGAAACCACGCCGAAATTGCCGAAAGACCCGGGCAAAGGAGGCAGGAACCGGCATTTTGCGGCAGCCTCGTTATCTGCGCTGCAAGACTATCCCGGTGAATGGGTAATGGCTGCTGTAGGCACGGATGGCGCGGATTTCTTGCCCGATGCCGCCGGTGCCATCGTAGATAGGATTTCGGCGGTTAGGTTAAAATCTAAGGCACCCGGTGGGTGCACCCTCTCAACCGCTTCGCGGCGGAACGACAGGGACCGGACCGCCGAATCTAAAAGTATAGATATCCGGTCTTATTTAAAACGTTATGACAGTTCTACTTTATTTGAAAAGATCGGCGACTCGCTGATAAGGACAGGCGGCACCGGAACCAATGCGGGCGATGTGGCCGTATATTTATTAAAGTAAAAGTGGCAAAAATTTTAAAAAAGTCTTGCACATGTTATGTTTTCAGGGTTTCCGGGGAGGTTGAGAAACATTCATGTCTTTGAGTTCACTCGATAGAACAAGAAGCACATCGATGGTCATCAACTTGTAGAAGAACTGTCAAGTTGATTGGCGACACTATCTATAGCTTCTTTAAATTTATCGTTCATTGTGAGTATCCCAAAATCGAGAAGAGTCCTGACAAATTTTGTTGGGTAGTACTTATGAATGACAATGGGAATCCCCAGAGATTTAAAAAGCAGTTCTATATGTTCATCCCGGTTCTTTTCCTCAGCAGCGATTGTTTCAATCTCAAGCTCGTAATAATTACGATCCGGTTTGGTGATGAACGCATCTAACTCTAAATTTAGGTCACTATGTGTCTCAACAGTAAGCCTGGTGTTAGACATCACAGCAACATTTTTAGATACGATTTTGTCGGACGATTCTATATTTTTGGATATGAAAGCCTCTTTGAATTCATCCCACAAAAATGCCCTGAAGAAACCAGGTAGTCGATCGAAACTCACAGTCTTTTGATCGGATGAGCAATTTGCGAAAAAATAACGAGTGACGTGAAATTCTTTCTCCCATCGCTCTTCCGTTCCTCCCTCTTTTTTTACACTTTTTTTCTTAATAGTAAGGATAGCTCGTTCAGGTTTTTGATCTATTTTCTCAATCCTGATTCTTACCATCGCTTTGTTATCCATAATGACTCCAGATTCATCATAAAAATAGTAGTTTTTTTGATTTATATGCTTGGCCTGATAACGGTTTATTAAATAATTTTTAAGTATTTTGTGATATTTTTCATTGAGTATATACTTAATTTCCCTTTCAGGAATACTTACCGGTGGATTTGGCAAAGGTATCTCATGCACTGTCGTAGGTAGAAGTCTCTTTTCTTTTTTTTCTTCAAGTCTCGGCTCAATTCTCAAAAGCCCGGGGATAACGATCTCTTTTTTACTCTCCCATCCCTTAGTAGGTTTAACACGGATAACAGAATGAATTTCCCTGGCGATTAAAATGAAGTCTTTCAGTTCATGTTTTAAAGGATATTGCATCACCACCGGGTATATACCCTTACATAGGAGCAAACGCCTTGCTACCTCCATGCTGGACCCGATACTAATAATACCTTGAACTGGTCGAAAATATGAAATGTATCTCGCTGTAGCGCCTGTAGTTACACTTACGAAGATAGCACCAGCATCCTTTGCGCGAGCCGCAAGACAAACCCTGCTTCCCATACCGATCTTCCAGCGATCCGATTCAACCGTTTTTGAAGATAGTAATTGAAGTTTTTTCATTTCTTTTAGATGGGACTCTCCCCTATGTAGAAGGCGACTAAATCGTTCATGGAAATATCTTACGTCACCGGGATTTTGTAACCACATCTCTTCTTCCTCAGCTTTTTCTGCTTTGTGGATTGCAGTCTTTAGTTCCTTTACCACTTTAACTGGATCAGATTTAGTCGAAGCAACCTCTCCAGCCAGCATAACCACATCGGCTCCATCGAGAACCGCGGTAGCTATGTCTCCAATCTCGGCTCTTGTGGATGGATTTCCTTTGCTCATTGATTCAAGTACTTCAGTGGCAATAATTACCGGTTTGTTAGACAAACGACAGGCTTCCACGATAGCTTTTTGATAAAAAGGGACACAATATTTATCTGCCTCAACCGCAAGGTCGCCGCGGGCAACCATTACTCCATCAAAAGTTTCACAAATTGCTTTGATAGGGTCTTTTTCATATAGAGAGATAAGCTTACGGTAACTGTCATGGTCCGTTTCTAAGACTTTATCTATATAAGTTTCTCTCTCTTTCAACCTTTTTTTGTCGCAGTAATTTTTAGCTTTAGCTGCGTCAACTGTGAATGTAGTTTCAATTTTTGCAAATATCAAAGGTGGTTCCCAATCGTCTCTTTTCGATTCTTTTTTTTGCTCAACCATTTTCTTTTTTAATTCAAAGAATTCGAGGGGAGAACAAACAAAAGATACACAGATTAAATCGAAATCATGCTCGAGTGCCCACTCAAAGTCTTTAAAATCCTTGATGGATAGAATCTCCGGGAACATATAGCCTTTAGGATTAATTCCCTGGGTTGAAGAAAAGAAAAAGTCATTTGAGACCTCTTCCACTCTGGCTTTGACGAATTTATCATGGGGGTCACGTTCTTCAATATGCAGATTACACTTCCCATCCTTTGCACTTATGTACTTGTCCACTGTTTTGAAGCTGTGGATTTTAGTCTGGAGCCTCCAGGTTTCATCAATACAAGCAGGTCTCTTCCCTGATTCTTTGTTTCCTGTATCATCCGGGCCGGCAGGTTTAAAAATAGAAGGATCAAGTGAACCTAATGTTTTTTTTATACTATTATCGTTCCAATCAACATCATCGCTGTAGAGATAAACAATATCTCCGATATCGGGATGATTTTCGGGGGGATCTTGAGTTTTATCCTTATTGGGTTTTTCTTCGCGCTTATGAATGCTGATTATTTTTTCCACTCTTACTTTAGGGCCTGCCAGGTCTAAAGAGGTCGTTATGGGCTGTCTGCGTGCTTCCGAGAGAAGGTTTATGTCTTCTAAAACAGTGGATACCTCTATTTTTTTTTTAAATTCGAAAATACCCTTATTGATCCTGGCTGCATTGAAGCGAAAAATCGTGGCACCATTATCAAGCATCCCCTTAAGTTGTTTTTTGTTGTAATTTGCCGGTCCGATTGTGGCCATAATCCTGGTTTTGGGTAGGTCGAGACTAAGATGACTCAATACCGTATTTTTTGCCATAACATTCTCCTTTTTGTTGAATTAATGGAAAACTAATTCTATAATAAAACAATGGAAATTGCAATAGCAGGAATTTTTTTTTTATAATAGATAAATTTATAAAGAGTTCGCCGACAGTCCTATTTGGCTTTACTTTTTAGACCCTGTACCTCCGGTTCAGGATAATCAAAAAAAACTCTTTACGGGAGATCATGAATCATAACAATCGCAGCACCTTATTCGAGAAAATCGGTAATTCTATGATAAAGACAGGCAGTACCGGCACCAATGCGGGCGATGTGGCAATCTACATATTAAAAGATCAAAGATAGCAGCCTGCGCCTCAAGACAGATCAAATCTTCTTTTCTTGAGTGGAGTCGAAATGCTCCCGGGAAATGTAACATTCACATTCACCGCCCTCGGTTCCCGATTCCTACGTAATGGTTAATCAATAAAGAAACCCGAAAAGCCAGAGTGGAATTTTCTGTTTGAAGCCGGTTTCGATATCATCCAGGGCCAGGAAAGAATTCATAACCCCACTAATCTGGCTAAAACCCTTATTTTTCCCTCCTACCTCGAAAGTATATTTATTGTCAACAAAAAAATCTCCCCTGTCGATTGTCTTTATTTCATAAAAGGAAGACAGGATATTCGCAAAGAAAGTTTCCCTGATATTCCCTTTGTCAACTCTTTTTTCTTCACCCAGCGCATAAATCAAGTTGGTATTATTTAGATATATTTTGTCCGGTTTTTCTAATTCCCTGAAACCTCTGCCCTTTTTTGTGATGGACGATATCACATTCCCATCATCGAGAAATCTAAGATACTGTTTCAGTGTCCTGATGTCGCCAATCTCCAGTTTGCGTTTTAAATCATTCAAGTCCGGGGTATAGGGCACGGATTCGGTCAGGAGGCTTAACAGCTTTAAAATCTTGTTAACGCTGGCGCCGTTCAAGTTAGGATGCACATTAAGAGAATCCTCCACCACTGTTTTGCGAACATCCTGCATCAACTTTATATAAAATTCCTCGAGCAGGTCCCGGTGCTCCATAAAATAGGGATAATAGCCGAATTTGAGATAATCTTTAAAAAGTGGCAGGATGCGTTTCCCCTTGTTTGTAATTTTGTCTATGATTTGAAACGAAATCCTTTCGTGGCCGGTTACGATTTCCTCCAGGGTATAAGCTCCCATAGAGAGGTTCAATGTCATTTCTAAAAATTCCCGGAAAGACATCCCGTTCATCCGGTACACAATGGCCCTGCGGCTGAGATCATGGGAGCTTTTATAGATTTCCAGGGCCGAACTACCGGAAGCCAAAATATAAAGATCGGTAAACACATCATATATACTCTTCAAATCCCGGGCCCATTCGCTGTATTTATGAATTTCATCGAAGAATATCAACTTCACGCCTTCTTCTTTATAAAAGGTTTCCGCGATTTCATACAACGAATACCGGGCCACCAGGGTATGGTCCACCGGTACATACAATGCTGCCCGGGTATGGGTTTTTCGATTTAAGACATCTAACATATGCTGGATAAGCGCGGTGGTTTTCCCCACACCCCTCTGGCCGATAACAATATAAAACCGGCTTTTAAGCGGATGTTTTTTCAAAAAATACCGTTTGTATTCTTTATTGTAGTTTTTCAAGTAATAATGGCTTAATTCATATAGTTTTTCAACCATTGGCCCACCTCCCGGCGGATTGCATTCCTTCCTTTTTTGCTTGAAAAGTGGAACGCAATACCATTTTACCTCATCTTGAATGGGAATGCAATACTATTTTCTCTTATTCTGAATGGGAGCGCGACACATAAAAGGAAAAACTGCTCCCCTCAGGATTCTCGAATGCCCGTTTGCTGAAGGCGGAAGACCGATTGCGCTAACTTGCCTCCGGCGGCCAAACTTTTTATAGTTGAGAATCAAAAGCGCTCACCCGCTGCGAAGCAGCTAAACGCCCCCCCACGCGAGTGGGGATGCTAACTCACGCCGGTGGAGTCGAAATGCTCCCGGGCTTTCATCAATTCCGTCAGGATAGTATTATAAGGAACAGGGATTTTATGTTTTTTTCCATAGTATACGATCCTGCCGTTGATATAATCGATCTCAGTAGGATTGCCGTTTTCTAAGTCGATACACATCGAAGGCTTATGCGGCCCGGCTTTTAACAGGTAACTCACACAGTGATCAAAGAACAATTCGCCGTAATCATAGCCGTCGGCTGTGGCAACCGCGATAGCTTCATGTAACGTGGCTTCCACCATTGCGCGGGTACCGGGATATCCCATCACATCCGCCATGGTTCTTCCTAATAGGGCCGTAACCGGGGCGATGCTGGCATTTAAAATGGTCTTGGCCCAGGTAAATGCCTTGATGTCCGCGGTAACCTCTGTCGTAAGACCGGCAGCAGACATTATCTCGGCCAATTCACCGGGACAGGCGCAATTCTTCCGGCCGCAGATACATCCTACCTTATTGGCTTCATTGAAAAAGGTCATTTTTATAGTGCCGGGCGAAACCATATTACCGGCGTAGTTGACTACCATACGCAGCACCTTTTTCTTGTCGAGTAATTTAGCCGCATAATGTTCGTTATCGAGACCGTTTTGCAGCAGCACTACCTCGAATTCGCCGGGCAGGTCTTTCAACATGGCCGCAACTCCCGGCATGTAGGGCGTTTTCACGGCAATCGCCACGTAATCTAAATGCACCCCGTGCAGTTCCGCCATCCCGGCGGAGACTTTTTGCAAAGGTGTGTGCAGGGTAGTAAAATATTCGATTTTCAACCCATTCCGCCTGATTTCAAGTACATGCTCTTCCCATTTGTCGATACCGTAAACATTGTGCCCGTCTGCTGCCAGGTAACCGGCAAAAATACCACCTACGGGGCCGAGACCTATAACAAGTATGTTCTTTTTTTTCATGGTTTATGTCCTTTGTTTGCGGCGGCGAATCCTTTAAAATCCAAAATGTATAGAAAATAACTGTCTTCCTTTTATTTAATAAACTTCAGATCCAAATAATACAGCGCATGGGGCGAGTGGCACCCGCCCCATGCGCTGTGCGATGACCTGTGTCGAGGGCTTTTCTCCGGGTATCCGGTCCCTGCTTTATTGCCGCGAAGCGGCTTATAGGGTGGTGCGCCGCACCCTATATTTTCATGGTTTTGTAAAATTCAGCTCCTATACTGCCTTTTTGACATAAGGGATTAAGCATAAAATCGGCTGAATGCTTGGCCTGGATGGTAATGGCTTCAGTTAGAGGAGCTGCACAGGAGGCCTGGATGTTTTTGAAAATCGCCAGCCTGGCAGCCTCTAATTTAGCGTCACCGGGAGGCACAATACTGCCGGTTTCTTTAGGCAAACCTTTCAGGGCGCCTTCCTCTACTTTGCGCAGGGGCAGGCCGTGGTCGCCGCCGGATGCGGCAAGATAGGCTTTTTTCAGCGCCTCTTCCAACGGCCCGGCATAGTCTATCAACCAGCCGACTGCCTCCGGGGATTTAACCGCTTTTCCTGTCAGCAGCATTTGCATCAACTTAGGCCAGTTCTTTGCACCGGTTTTACGGAAAGGCCAGTGGCATCCTTCCATGCCGGGAACTACCGGCAGGGTGACTTCGGGCATGCCTAAAGCGGCATCTTCTACTGTAATTAGATAGTGGCAGTGCATCATCAGTTCCAGCATCCCGCCTAAGCAGCGCTTGCCGTTGATAAAGCCTACGGATACCTTGAACTCTTTATAAAGACGGCGGGCCGTCTTAGACCAGCCTCCGGCTATTTCTACACCGGCTTGCGCATCTTCTAAGGCCGGGTAAAAATCGCTGGTGTCGGCACCCACTAACTGGGTGGTGAGGTGGAAATCACCGGAGAGGATAACCCTTTCGATACCGGCGTTCTTCAGCCAGTCGATGGCCCGGTTCAGTTCGGCGTCTACATCGCTGTTGTAGCTTTCGCGGCCTAAAGTGATGGCTCCTACAGTACCGTCATGTTCGGCATTGACGTATAACTGCTGCCAATCGGCGCCGTCCATGTTTTCGAAAACCTCGGGATGCCAACTGTCCCCGGCAGCTTCGGGGTGCAGCTTGTGGTAGGCGGTCACTGTTTCGACTGCTGCTGCGCCGCCCATGTCGCGGATTACCGAGAGGATACCGCGGCGGAATTGGGCGCACAGTTCGCCGACAGAATTCATGAGAGAGAGATGAGCCCGCTTTTCGTGCAGCATCAGGCTGGTCATCTGGCACAAAGGCCCTAAAATCCAGGTGCGGAAATCTTCTTCTTCCTCAGCGTCCAGCGACCAGTTGACCAGGGGACGGAAATGGTTGAGCGGATACCAGTTTTGACCGCTGTCTTTATGCTCTTCCAGGTTGGGGGTGGGTTTGAAAAGGTCGCCGTAATGCCGGGTGAGGTGGTGCAGGCAGGACCAGGTGAGGAAGTTTGCTCCTTTGGCGCCGATGGCGTCATGGGCCCGGAAAGGATTGGGGCCTAAAATTTTCCTGATATACTTGTCGATCTTCCAAAAGGGCATATTCCTATTTTGGTGGTACCGCGAACCGGTTAAGGTCAGACCGCAGAACAACACGTCCAGCACAAAAGACCAATTGTCACTCACGGTCAGGGGAATCATTCCTAAGGCCCAGAGCAATTGGGTGATGGCTGAAGGTTCGTTTTCCACGATTTCCCAGGTTTTGTTTATCTCATGGGGGAAGGCGGGATGGGCAATGCCTACGCCTAATTGAGAACCGGGGAAACCGGAAGTGACGGAACGAATCTCGATACCGGGAAAAGCGGCCCGGAAAACTTCGTAGTGGGCTTTTTTGATCTCCAGGATTTCGGGGATGGCTTCTAAAAGAAACCGGGGCTGGAAGTCTTTTAACTGGGCCGGCAGTTTTTTGCCGTCATAGTGAAAGCGGATGACATTTTCCATAATTTCACTGGCGCCCTGCCTGCCGAAGGCTCTTTCTAAACCGGCGTACTGCTTGCCGATGCCGTCCGCCACGCCGGGGAAATCGAGGGCGATGATGGGAATATCGAAAGGCTGCAGCCTGGAACCGAGCTGCATGGCTTTCCCGGCTCCTACTATGCCGTTGGCCCCGGAAATAACTAAAGAACCGCGATTACCGGCTTTGCCGAAGACCCGGTCTACCAGTTCGGCGGTATTTACGGGCAGTTGTCCTTTTTGAAAAATGTCGAGGACTGTTCCTAAGCCCATGGTTTGTAGTGTTGGTTGTCTCATCGAGTTTGTCATGGCTGGTCACCTCCTTTCCGTAACTTGCAAGATAGCGGCAATGCCGACATCCCCGGCTGCGCAGCCGAAAACCATCACGTAACCGCCGCCTAAGTCCACGGCTTCTTCTAAGGATTCGATTATGATCCGGGTGAGCGTGGGCCCCTGGGGATGACCCCAGACTAAGGAACAGCCGGTTTTATTCATTTTACGCCAGTCGTAATTAAGCGTTTTGGCAAAGATGATATCGTTCACGGCAAAAGGATTGTGGTTCTTTACCACCACCATGTCGTCCATGGTTAAGCCGGTGCGGTCTAAGAGTTTTTGTACTGCCAGACCGGGAGCTTCAGGCATCAGGCTGGGTAAGGTTCTCACCTCTGTTTTGGCTATAAACCGGATGTCGATCTCCGGGCGGCTGCTGATTTCCCGGGCTTTTTCCGCGGTGGTCACCAGCAGGGTGGCCATGCCGTCAGAGGCATGGGTCTGGGTGCCGCCGGTGATACAGGTGTCGAGTTCGTTCATTCCTCTTAAGGCATCCATGGTTATTTTGCGGATACCGGCGTCGGAATCGACTTTGCCCATTACCCGGCCCTGGAGGTTTAGTATCTCCAAAGGAACCAGCACGCGGTCTAAAAACCCGGATTCTAAGGCATCGAAATACTGCCCGTAACGGAAAAAAGTACACTCGTCTACTTCCCTGCGGTCTACTTTATTTTTTCGCGCCGCGTAACCGGCAGTGGCAATCATCGCTTCGCCCGTGGCCGGGTCGAAACCGAAATTGTCCCACACGTCGCTGATGGCATGAGTGCGTTCGTGAGCGCGGCGTTCAGGGAAAACCCCCACCGGCGAATCGCTGGTGCGGTCGAAAGTCAAAGTGCCTACTACATCGTAAGCGCCGTTTTGCACTTCCCCGGCTGCCAGCAGCGTGGCTTGCAGGCCGGTGGCACAGGCTTGTTCGATATGATAACCGGGCAGGCGCTGCCCCATGCAGCTAGCTACTACCGGGGCTGTCCAGAACTTCCAGTGCCAGGGGATAGTGGAACCGATGACAAGATATTCTAATAGATTTTTTGGAATTTTTCTTTTACCCAGGATTTTATTCATTGCTTCCCCGGCAAATTGACCGATATTGACTTCCGCCAGCGGTGACATTTGCCAGGCGGGGAAATAACTGCTTCCCCAGGTGCCGTAAGGAATCCTGGCGTTTGGAAACATGGAGTCTCCTTTACTCATTGTTAACCTCCTTGGATAGGATATATGGAATAGTATTAAGTCTATTTTTGCTGCTCATTCTTTTTTATATCACAAAAGGGAGGATTTTGCAATCGCAGGCGAACTTTTTCAGGAATTATAATTGCAGCCCACGGATTACCCGGGAACTCTCCGGGGCTGGCGAAAAACTACACCTGCTCGAGAATAAAAGGCACATGCGCATCGGGAATGTGCACCTACTAAATCGAAATGTTCACGTGCACTTCGAGGATGTGCATCTACAAAATAAAAATGTTCACATGAACATTTAGTATTGCAAAATTAGCAGCGAAATTTTTCGGAGACTCATCGATCATTGTATATCGATCATCGATTTAAAATTCGTTGTGTTCTGTTCGGGCAATGATTTCATTTTGCAAGTCCACGCCTAAATCGACAAAATAATCGCTGTAACCGGCTACCCGCACAATCAGGCTGCGGTATTGCTCGGGGTTCCGCTGGGCTTTCCTCAAGGTGGCGGCGTCTACTATATTAAACTGGATATGATGGCCGTCTAATTTAAAATAAGAACGAACAAGATGAAGCAACTTAGTTAACCCGGTTTCGTCAGCTAATAAGCGCGGGGTAAATTTCTGGTTTAACAGGGTGCCGCCGGTTTTGAGGTGGTCGATCTTAGCCGCCGATTTAAGCACCGCGGTGGGGCCTTTGCAGTCGCTGCCCTGCACCGGGGAGATTCCTTCCGATAAGGGCAGGCGGGCTTTGCGGCCGTCGGGCAGGGCGCCGATGACGCTGCCGAAATACACATGACAGGTGGTGGGCAGCAGGTTGATACGGTGAACGCCGCCTCTGCTGCAGGGCCTGCCGGTAACCGCGTTATAAAACAGGTTGAACGCCTGGGCGGCTATTTCATCGGCATAGTCATCGTCCCGGCCGTATTTAGGGGTGCGCTCGAGCAGCTCGTCCCGCAAATCTTCATAACCGGAAAAATCGGCTGCCAGCACTGCTTTCATCTTTTCCATGGTGATGTTTTTCTTATCGTATACGTGATACTTGAGGGCGGTTAAAGAGTCGGTGAGAGAGCCTAAGCCGACGCCCTGGATGTAGGTGGTGTCATACCTGGCGCCGCCGTCATTGTAGTCTCTGCCCTTTTCGATGCAGTCGTCGATCAGCAGCGACAGGAAAGGTACCGGCATGTGTTTGGCATAAAGCCGGGCAATAATATTGTTGCCTTTTATCTTAATATCTATAAAATGATGGAGCTGCTTTTTATAAGCGGCCATTAAATCACCAAAACCGGCAAAATCTTCCGCTGCCCCGGTTTCTAAACCGATTCGCTTGCCCTGCCGCGGGTCCACGCCGTTGTGCAGGGTGATTTCCAATATCTTGGCGAGATTAAAATAACCGCTGAGGATATAACTTTCAACGCCGAATGCCCCGGTTTCCACGCAGCCGCTGGCGCCGCCCCGGCGGGCGTCTTCCAGGTTCTTGCCCTGGTAGGTCAACTCCTGGATAATGGCGTCGCTGTTAAATAACGAGGGCTGGCCGAAACCTGTTTTGATGATTTTTAAGGCCCGTTTCAAGAGCCGGTCGGGATTTTTTTTGCTGATCTGCACCATGGAGCCGGGCTGCACAAGCCGCATCTCTTCGATGACGTCTAAAATCAGGTAAGAAAGCTCGTTGGCGGCATCGGAACCGTCTGCTTTTACTCCGCCGATATTAATCAGGGTAAAATCGGTATAGGTGTTGCTCTCTTTGGCGGTGACGCCGGTTTTCGGGGGGGCGGGATGATTGTTGAACTTTATCCAGAAAGCCTGCAGGAGTTCCCTGGCTTCCTCTTTGCTAATGCTTCCCGGCCCCTCTTCACTAATATTTCCCGGGAGTTTGTTTAGAGAAGAAATTTTTTCTTCAGGGCTGTTTTTTTTATCACCTTTAGAGGGTGGGGTCGCCGACCCCTCATGGGCTGGGAACGCGGTCCCCTTATAGAAAGGAAAAAGGTGCTGGTCCAATCGACCGGGATTAAAAGAGTCCCAGGGGTTCACTTCGCTGATCACCCCGATATGTACGAACCAGTAGTACTGTAAGGCTTCATGAAAAGTACGGGGGGCGCGAGCCGGTACGCGGTCACATATCCCGGCCATTTTCTCAAGCTCCTGCTTCCGCCGCGGGTCTTTTTCTTTTTCCGCCAGTTCGTTAAGTTTGCGGGCATGGCGTTGGGCATAAATAATTAAGGCGTCCGCGGCAATGTCCATGGCCTTGAGCTCTTCCCGCTTATCTAAAGCTTCGGGGTCTTCGTAAAAATCCAGCGCCCGGATACTGGCGGCAATCTCTTTTTTAAAATCGAGAAAGCCGCGGCTATATATTTTGTCTCCTAAAACCGTATGACCGGGGGCGCGCTGCTCCTGGAACTCGGTGAAAATCCCGGCTTCATAAGCCTGCTTCCATTCTTCGGGCAGTTGGGCAAAGATGCGCTCCCTCATGCTTTTGCCCTGCCAGAAAGGAATCAGGGTGTCTTCGTATAACTGCTTCGTTTCTTCATCTACGGCAAAAGAGACTTTTTCCCGGGAATTTAAAATTTCCAGGTCTTTTACGGTATGGATGCATACCTCCGGGTAGGTGGAGGTGGCTTTGGGAGCGGGCCCCCTTTCACCTACAATGAGTTCGCCGTCGTTAATGCAAATCTCTTTGTTTTCCAGCAAATATTTGAAGGCCAGGGCCCGCTGGACAGGAATAGATACGCCCCGGACCGCCGGGCTCTTATAAAATTCGGTTATTAACCGGGCCCGCTCGCTTGAGATGCGGTTGACTGCGTTTATGCTCTGTTCCCTGAGCTTTTTTATCCTATCATTCACTTTTTAACCTCCGATTTTTACTTTTAAACCGCTGCCCGTAAATCTTTTTTCGATCTCTTCTATTCTCTCTGCCGGGGGGGGCTTCACCCCAACCATCAGGTTCTCTTTCTTGAATTTCTTATACTTAGCCGCGGCAGTGTCGTGATAGGGCAGCAGGTGGATTTCGTCGATTCCTTTTAAGGGAGAGAGAAAATCCGCTATATCGTTTAGATTTTTTTCGCTATCCGTGATGCCGGGGATTACCGGGAAACGAATAACTACCGCTTTCTCCTTTTCCGAAAGGGTCTTCAGATTTTCGTTGACCCGGTCATTGGAGACGCCGGTATATTCTATGTGCTTTTCTTTATCCATAAGCTTCATATCATAAAAAAAAAGGTCTACTTTGTCAATGATAGAATTAAAGATTTGTGGGACTGCGTACCCGCAGGTATCGACTATAGTGTGTATCTCTCTTTCCCGGCATTCCAGCAGCAAGGCGGATAGAAATCCAGGCTGCAGCAGCGGTTCACCGCCGGAAAAAGTAACGCCGCCGCCGGATTCATCATAAAACACGGTGTCTTTTTCGATTTCCGCCAGCACATGTTCAACCGAAACTCTTTCTCCGATGCTCACTTTGCCCGGGAAATTTTCCGGTTCTTTAGCCTGGCTTTCGGGGTTGTGGCACCAGCGGCATTTCATGGGGCAGCCTTTCAAAAAAACCGTGCTGCGGATTCCGCCGCCGTCATGGATAGCAAAGTGTTTGATGTCGAAAATAATGCCTGTTTTCGCGCCGGCAATCTTGTAGTCTTTTAACGTATCTAACATTTCGGAACCCTCACTAATGATATATCAGATATTACAGTAGATGTCAAGAAAAAATAAAAAAAATTTAATGGTTGAAAATCAAAATTCTATGTGCTATTTTATAGTTCAAAAGAAAAGTAATAGGAGGTAAACATGAGACCTTGTTTTTGTAGACTAATCCTGGCAATCCTGGTAATCGTTTTTGCCTGGTGGCACCCCGGTTGGGGGCATATCGCTTTAACCGTAATCGGCGCTTTATTAGCAATTTTAGCCCTGCTGGGCAATAAGTGCTGCTGCGCACCCAAATGCGATGTGGAGAAGAAAAAAGAGTAAAGCTTACAGTGCCTCCGGCGGCCCCACGCGCGTGGGGTGGCGTTATGCCGCTTCGCGGCAGGTCCCTGCCGGGGGCCAAACTTTTGAAAAAGTTTGAACAAAACTTTTGTTGAGTAAACGGCGAAAGGTAGCCGTGTATG
>JAGLSW010000982.1 GCA_023135565.1 Candidatus Aminicenantota bacterium
AATTATCGTCACATTAGTAGTCATAACCGCGGTCATGATTTTGACCATGGAGGTCACTTCCAGGCCGAAATTTTGCAGCACCTGCCACTACATGAAACCCTATTACGCCAGTTGGCAGGAATCTTCCCACAGCGAAGTAACCTGTACCGACTGCCACTTCCCACCGGGGATCAAAAGCAAAATAAAAGGCAAGTTAACCGCCCTTTCCATGCTGGTAAACTATTTTACCGGCGTTTATAAAAAAGGCAAACCCTGGGCGGAAATTTCCGACGAGAGCTGCATGCGCGGCGGCTGCCACGATACGAAACTACTGTCCGGCAAAACCCTCTATAAGAAAAATATTATATTCGATCATACGCCCCACTTAACGGCGCTGCGCCGGGGGAAAAAATTACGCTGCACCGGCTGCCATTCCCAGATTGTGCAGGGAAGCCACCTCTCCGTGACGGAGAGCACCTGTTTCCTCTGCCATTTTAAAGGCGTCACCGCTAAAAAAGAGATAAATAGGTGCACTAAGTGCCATGAGCCGCCGGTTGCCGAAAAAGGGGCGGATACGCCGGTTGTTTTCGACCACAAACAGGTAATGGAGAAAAAAATGGATTGCTGGAAATGTCACGGCGAAATGGTTGTGGGTGACGGCGCTGTTCCCAAAAACCGCTGCAGCAATTGCCATGCTGAATTAGATAAATTAAAACGCTATGACGATACGGAATTTATGCATAAAAACCACATTACCGACCACAAGGTAGAGTGTGAACGCTGCCATACGGAAATCCAACACAAGTCGGTTGCCAGGACAGAGTTTGTCAAACCCGATTGTCATTCCTGTCACCCCGATTTTCATAAAGCGCAGCTCTATCTTTTTACCGGCTCCGGGGGAAAGGGCCTGCCCAAACACCCCAGCCCCATGTTCGATGCCGGTCTGAATTGCCAGGCCTGCCACATCTACCACGACTTCGCCGATGATTTCAAAGAGAAAGGGGAAACCTTTGCCGCCGATGCAAAATCCTGCGACCCCTGCCACGGCGAAGGCTATCACAAAATCCTAAGCACATGGAAACAGCAGACCTCGCGAAAACTTTCCCAGGTGGACAATGTATTAAAAACCGCTAAAAAAACGATTGCCGCGAAAAAGAACAACGCCGCTTACCCGGAAGCGGAGCAAGCCCTAAAAGATGCGCTTTATAATTACAACCTGGTCAAATTCGGCAAATCCATTCACAATATCGCTTTTGCCAACCAACTGCTGGAGAAATCCTACCTGCTGGCCGAAGAAAGCCTGAAGATGTTAAATATCACAGCCCGGCTGCCCTACTTTGAACGGGAAAGCAAATTGGTTCCCGGCGAGTGTTCCAACTGCCATGCCGGGGTGGAACGCACGGAAAAGAGGGTTTTCGGTTGGGTTTTCCCCCATTACAAGCACTTAATAACGGAGGGTTTAACCTGTACGCGCTGCCATTCCCACCAACGCAAGCATGGCGAACTCATCATTCGGAAGCAGGATTGTATGAGTTGTCACCATAAAGATAAACAGAAGCAGTGCAAAGAGTGTCATGAAATACAGGATGCGATTTACTTCAGCAAGTTGGCCTTTTCCACCTTAGATATGCCCAATGTGATGGCCGAAGATGTAAGCTGCGGTGATTGTCACCAGGATGAACAGGAAAACATTTTCCGCCCCGGGAAAGAGAACTGTTCCAATTGTCATGATAAAGAGTATGAAGATTTCTTCAGCCAATGGCAGGAGGACAGCCTGGAACTTTTAGAAAGGCTGCGGGAAAAAGTGCGCAGAGGGAACCTGCGCCGGGGGGATAAAGCCTATGATACCCTGCTTTTCTTAGAAAAGGACGGCAGTAAAGGCATCCACAACCCCGAACTTTACCAGGAGCTAATCGAAGAGGCGCTTAAATAGAATTATGAACTATGAGTGATGAGTGATCAGGGGGCTGGCTCTCCCCGGCCCCTTATGGTATAATAGGCCATCAGGTGAATGTAATGAGTACTGAACAAGGAACCATAACCAAAATTGACGGGAATACAGCCTCTGTCCTCATCAGGCGAAGCTCCATGTGCGAGACCTGCAAAAGCAGCGGCGTGTGCCACTCCTTAAGCGGCGACCAAAATATGGAAGCGGAAGCCTTTAATACTGCCGGGGGGCAGGTGGGAGACAGGGTGGTTTTAAAGATTCCATCAAAGTCCCTGTTGAAGATTTCTTTTGTTTTTTATATGATCCCGGTGATTTTCTTGATCGCCGGTGTGATTCTCGGCATCAAAGCCGGGGGCAGCGAACTATACGGCCTTCTTTCCGGTGTGTTGGCCTGCGCTGTTTCTTACCTGGTAATAAAAGTTTTCGCCGGGCGAGTGAAAGATAAAAAAGATTATATGCCCGAAGTGATCAGGGTTTTCCCAACGCCCGGGGAAATTTCGTAGGATTATTTTTTTATGCCTCCGGCGGGCAGGGGGCTTTTTTGAAAAACCGCCCCCTGCACCCCCACAAAACTTTCGTTAAGTGAAAAGCTCCCCTTATAGGTTCCCCGCGGGGTGAGATATATCGAGGTCTACTTCACATGCAAGTGATTCTTGACGATCTCCTGCCACTTCTCTTTGTCTATATGAGCGCTGAGGTCTTTTACCATTTCCGCGCCGTCATGCATGGTGACTCCGGCTTTGTCGCTTATGGTTTTGCTCAACAGGTTGGATTCATCCAACATCCAGGCCCTTGCTTCAGCGCCTTTTAAAAAGTTCTTGTTGCTTTTGGTGATATTCTTGGGTTCTATGGTCATTAACCAACCGTCTTTATAAGGTTCTTCGGTTACTTTCCCGGCATCTTCGACAACATCCCTGTTGACCGAATCTACTACACCGGCTGCAGGAGCGATAAACTCTAAATCGCCATATTCATGATTGACTGTCCAGGCATACTGTTCTAAGTCTAGATTGCGGCCTACCGGCGGCAGTTTGATTCCTTTAGTTTTGCCGATGATGCGCCTGGCAAAATCGTCGATGCCGACCCGGTACTTGCCGTTTCTCTGTAAGTGCAGCCAGGTGTGGTTGCGGAAATAATAATACTCTTCGCTCATAAAAAAACCGGCTACCTGGTCTAAAGCAGGCACATATACCGGCTGCATGCGATCCTGCATCATCTGGTCGTAAGAACACTCGCCGCAGCGAAAACTATTGGGGCAAATTTTATAAGGCACATCCCCGGACATCATGTAACGGCACTTCCTCTGGTCCGCCGGGAGTTCGCGGAACTTCTCCATCCATTCGACGATCTGCTTCTTCTCGGCTGCGCCCGGCCTATTTTCTAATACTGCTTCTTTACTCTTTTGGGCCTGGTTGGACATGGCCAGGTCGAAAGAACAGGAAGTACACTGGAATTGGTTAGTACACAATTTGAAGGAAACTACGCCGGTCTCCATCCAGATACATTTTCTTTCACCCGTAGGGATGATTCTTAAACCTTGACTCGTTTTACTATTATTCATTTTATCCTCCTTCAGGAATTTTTTTTTCTGTTTCATATATAATACATGCAAATTCGCTGCCAAAGCCCCACCATTCTATTATTTTATTATTATAAAATCGGAAAGCATTGATATAAGAGCATTTCCAACTCATCAAACTGAACCGGGACGAAGTGTTTGCCCCGGGTACCGGGTTCCAGCTCTCAAAAAAGTGTTGAAATTTTAAACAACAGGCGTTTAATTATTCAACACTTTGCCTCCGCCGGGGGTGCGGCGCACCCACCCTATAAGCCGCTGCGCGGCAAGGAGCGCATTTCTCTTTTAAATCAATAAAAGTTTTGTTCAAACTTTTTCAAAAG
>JAGLSW010000983.1 GCA_023135565.1 Candidatus Aminicenantota bacterium
GGCAGGGTCCTGCCGCGAAGCGGCTCATCGCCCCCCCACGCGCGTGGGGTCGCCGAAGGCAATTTATGAATAAATACAAAAACAAAAAAGTATTAGTTACCGGCGCCGGTGGATTTATCGGTAGTTTTTTGACCGAATTATTAATCGACCGCGGCGCTGAGGTTTCCGCGTTCATCTGGCACAAAGCAAAAGATGCCAATAACCTGGAGAGATCTCTGTCCCCCGAAAAAATAAAAAAAATAAAAAATTTTTATGGCGATCTAAGAGATTCCGCCGCGCTGCCCGGTATTATAAAAGATACGGAAATTATTTTCCACCTGGCTGCTGTCAATTCGGTTCACTACTCTTTGCTTCATCCCAAAGAGACCTTAGAGATCAACATCAACGGCACTATTAATTTGCTGCTGGCGGCCCGGGAGTTCGGGGCTGAAAGAGTCGTTCTCACCTCCAGCGCCGGGGTTTACGGCCCGGCCCGGTATTTGCCTATCGACGAAAACCATCCCACCAATCCCGCTTCACCCTATGCGGCCGGGAAATTGGCCGGGGAGGAGATCGCATCGAGTTTTTACCGCTCTTTTAAGCTGCCGGTAGTGATCCTGCGGCCTTTTAATACTTTCGGCCCCGGGCAGGGCGTGAAGGCGGTGATTCCTACCATCATCCTGCAAGCCCTAAAAACCGGGAAAGTAAAAGTAGGCCGCCTGGATTCAACCAGGGATTTTAACTATGTAAGCAATACGGCGGCCGGTTTGCTGGCAGCCGGGAGCCGGGAGGATGTGTGCGGCGAAGTATTTAATATCGCTTCCGGGGCTGAACATTCTATTGAAGAGATAATCGAAACGGTAGGCAGCCTGCTAAATAAGAAGTTAGAAATAGCCACCGCGGAGGAAAGGCAGCGGCCCGGCGGCAGCGAAGCGGACCGGTTATGCGCTTCCATCGAGAAAGCGCGCAGGCTGTTATCTTATGAACCGGAAGTGTCCTTTCGAGAGGGTTTGCTGCGTACCATAGAATATTACAGGACACACATAGACGACTATACCCGGGACTTCGAAATATAGTCTCTTCTAAAATATCTTCGGGAACAAGCGGTAACGCACCTTTTGGGTGTATTCTTTGTATCCCGGCAGCTCCGCTCGCAGGGTTTTGTCTTCTAAGGCGGTGCGCAAAATAAAAAGGAATACTATCAACACCGCGGGAATAAATGCGTAAAAAGAACCTAGGGGAACAAAAATGGGACAGGCTAATTTTTTGGCCTCCGGCGGCCCTGCCG
>JAGLSW010000984.1 GCA_023135565.1 Candidatus Aminicenantota bacterium
GGGCCGCCGGAGGCAAGTCGTAAAGACCCGTTTGCTGAATGCTGCTCTATGGCACGGGCGCCCTATTTTGAAAGAATTTTGGTTTCCACGCTTTACTATTATCGGATTTTATATTATAATAAGACATGGTCGCAAAACAGAAAATCCAGGAAGAAAAGCTGTCCAACATTCTGAACCCGAAGAAAGCCAATAAAGATTTCAAAATCACTGTCCGGTTCCAGAAGCACCTGACCAGGAAGTACGAAGAAGCCGTCACCCTGGCAAAAAAAAATAAATTCTTCCTGGAGGAAGGAGAAGGCGATTATTACAAGATATATGTTAGCTTTTATCCTGGAGATGTTGAAGCACTGTATAACATCTTCGAACTGGTGAAAGACCAGGAGACCACAAAAATTTACTTGAATAATAAGCTGATCCCTTATATCCAGGATTTGTGGCTCTTTTTGATGTGGTTCTATAAGATAAAATGATTTTTTTTTCGACACTTTTTGTGAGAAATAACTTGACTTTTAGGCCATATTAAATTATAAATACCTTTACAGGAGGATTTCGATGAAGAAGAAGAATACAACTTCACTGACACTACTAATCGTGATCGTGTTTTTAATGTTAGGCTTTTCTGCATGTCAAAAACTATCAATAACCAACCTGAAAGCAAACAACAATCTAAAGCTGGGCAACGGTTATTACCAGGAAGAAAAGTTTAAAAAAGCAGCGGAAGCATATGAAAAAGCCCTGGCCCTTAACCCGGAGCTAAAGATGATTTATTTCCATGTGGCCACAAGCTATGCCTCTGCGTATAAGCCTATGAAAGATGAGTTTAACCTTTCTCCCCTTTTAGAGAAAATCCGCAGTCAGGATGAAACGAAATTTTTCGCTTTCCTGGACTGCCGTTCGGGAAATGTGGAAAAATACCTGCTCGATAAATTGAAACAAGAGTTGGAGAAAGACTGTATTATCCAGGAGATAGCCTATAACGCCGAGGATCATACCCAGACCATTACCGCCCTTACCGATTTTTTAGCGGCAGATGCTGAACCTGCCGCCGAAGAGGCCGCTGAAGGGGAAACCCCTGCCGCAGAGCCTGCTGCTGAAAAAGCCGCTGTCCCTACGGAAGCTGCCGCCGGTGAAGAAGGCGCTGAAGAAGAGGCACCCGCTCCTACCGAGAAGCTTTATGTGATTTCCGGTTTTCCTTACGAGCTTTTTTATAGAGACGAAGAAGAATTGACCGAGAATTTTAAACAGTTGGCTCCCGGGATCAACACGCTTGTCACTGAGAACAACTTCAAATGTGTTTTCTTTTATCCGCCGGAACTGGGAGACGCACTGGCCGATACAGTCGGTGTCGTCGGGGTAAAAACTCCCCATTTACACAAATACAGCTTGTTCGGTGAAATTGCCATTCATTACTTAGGACTGGCCAGGGAATTAGACTCCGAAAATATCAAGATTGCTCATGTTCTCGGTGATCTTTATGAAAAAATGAACCAGATCGACAAGGCTGAAGCGGCTTATCTCGAAATTATGGAGAAATCGGAAGAGAATCCCAAAACTTACTATGTGCTGGCCAATTTTTACCAGAATCACGGTGAGTTAAAGAAAGCGGAAGCAATGTATAAGAGACGGATCGAGATGGACCCGGAGAATCCCGAAGGTTATCATTATATTGCCGGCTATTACCAGAACAGGAGCATGTGGTATGAGGCTATAGAGAACTATGAGCTCAGGATTTCCGCCTATATAGACCCCGGCATAGTCAAGACTCACCGCGAAGTGCTGACACTCAACGAGGATGTGGACAAAATTAAAGGCAAAAAACAGTACCTGTCCAATGTCAGGAAAAATAAAGCCATACCTGCCGCCCAACGAAACGAATTGGGTGCAAAAATACAAAAGGAATTGGATGAATTAGGCACGGAAGCGGAACTTGCCACAAAGATAGAAGAGAAGCGGAAAGAGGTTGCAGCGCTCAGGACGGAAGCGGAAGGAAAAATCGCAGAATTCCCTCAAGAAAAGAAGAACCAGATCGCGGAAGCTTACTATATGTTAGGATTAGTACTGTGGAACCAGAGTCACCAGACCAGTCCCGAATACATGGGGCCGAAAGAACGGATGCTGGTCATCGAAAAAGGGATGGCGGTATTGAATAAAGCCAACGAATTAAGAGAGAACTACTATGAACCCTGGGCCATAATCGCGCTGCTTCACCTGCAAAAAATCACGGCCAATCCTTTAAAAGAAGTTGAGTATAGAGCGCAGTGGAAAGTTGCCTACGATAAAGCTATCTCCATCAGGGAACGGAACATGAAAAGAGAAAGATTGAGACAGGAACTGGAACAAATGGGCGAAACTGCGGCCGAAGAAGGACAATAATAGACGTAATGTAACACTTAAGTAGTACAGATAGATCGTTTAAGTTGAGTGTGTTCGGCTGAGGAAGAGCGTGAAAGCTTTTTCTCAGCCTGGACTCTACTAATTTAATAAGAGAGAGGGATTGTACCAGATCGTTGATAATAAAGTCTTTTCCGGGGGATCGATTTTTACTAATACTTCGTGAAAGTTTGCTAAAAAACAAACTTTCCGGTCAATCCGGGTGGATTTGAAATCCCCAGGCCCCTAATAGGGTGCGGACGCCGTCCGCTTTTGTTTTGACCGGACTTTTTTCAGCCAGGGAACCGCACCCCGGAGGGCAGTGGTGAAACCCGAAGTATCGTAATGGTCCACGTTTTTTAGGACGACAAATTCTACCGCCCTGCCCTTTGATTTTAAGGAAGCCACTATTTTTTCGGTGTTTGTTATGGGGAGTATCGTATCGGCACGGCTGTGAATGACGTAGAGGGGGATGTCCCCGATTTTATTAACGGTCTCCTCGTCGCTGTCCCCGGCAATGGGAATAGCGGCGGAAAAAAGCCCGGGATGCCGGGCTGCAAGGTACCAGGCGCCGATTCCCCCCATACTAAAACCGGTAACGATTATTTTTTTACTGTCTATCCGATAGTTTTTTCGAATATGTTCCAACAGTTCTAAAACCGCTGCTTCGCTGCCGGGATTAGCCCAGCCCTGCGCTCCTGTGGCAGGGCAGTCCGGAGCCGCGATAATTGCTCCTAATTCCCGCAGGCCCGGTTCTATCAGGCAGGCCAAAACTCCCCTGCCGTAATAGGGGGTAACCTGCCCTCCATAATGGAGGGCCAGGACCAAAGGCACCGGCTGCTGCGAATAAGAGCCGGGTATAGATAAAGTATAACGCATCTTCCGGCCATTTTTTAGAGTCAGCGTTTCTTCGTGGATACCGGGGCCATCAGCCATTTTCCCGGCTAACATCGACACCCCGGTCAGCATAATAAAAACCAGGAAAAACAGCAGCTTGACAGTGAATAATTCTTTCATATTAGTACTCCTTTGGAGAAAATCACAAAAGCCCGCGGGGGTGCGGCGCACCCAACCTCTGAGCCGCTCCGCGGGCCCACCACGTGGGCAGGGTATAAGCCGCTGCGCGGTAGTGCACCAAAAGCTGGAAATTTGCAATTTCAAACAAATACAAGTTACAATGTCCTAAATTTAAAGGGGCCTAAATAGGGTTGGGGATTTCCACATACCCGGTTTCCACGGCGAAGTTTTTCCCGATGTGCTCCATTAAAGCCAGTACTCCCGGTTTTTCCGAGTAGTAGTGGCCTAAGTCGATATAATTGGTACCGGTCTCATAGGAGAGAGCGGGAATGTGTTCCCTGATCTCGCCGCAAACAAAAGTGTCTACACCTGCTTCGACTGCTTTTTCATAACTATCGGATGAAGCGCCGGTTATAACGCTAATTTTTTTTGGAACTTCCGGCCCGTTCCTGAGGACGGTAAAGCCCTTTCTTTGCGATAAGGAGAATAGAGGGGCTTCTTTGCCGCTCCCCGGGAATTCGCCGCTTTGCAATTTATCATAAAAAATATCTATTATTTGGTCGAGGCTGAACTGTTTTACATTTTCGCCGCTAAACCCGACATCGAAAGGTTCTATGTTTCCTGCCTCGACAGCCGACAGCAGCAGGGCATTGTGTCCCAATCGGGGATGGGCGTCCATCGGCAGATGAACCCCGAAAAGCGAAATATCGTTATCTAACAGCAGTTTGATTTTTTTCTTTTTGTGTCCTTTTAGAATGAAAAAGCCCTTATCGAAAATAGGGTGGTGCACGATAATGGCGTCGACTTTTTGTTCGATTGCCCGGTCTAACAGGCGCAAGTTAAAGGAGACGCCGAAAAGGATTTTATCGATTTCTTCTTTTCCCTCCACCTGGAGGCCGTTGACGCAGTAGTCATCGAAGTTCTCGAAATTATAAAGTCGAGCCAAAAAGCGGTTCAACTCATCTCTTAGTACCATTTTTTGCTCCTGGGTTATTGATTATCTACCAAATAATTTTTTTTGAATACTTGATAGCAAGAAAGAATCTTATTCTTTTTTATCTTGTTTCTCTTTGTCTTCTTTAGGAGCAAATTGCTCTAATAATTCTTTGTTATCTAAGGTGTCCGATTTCTTTTTCATATTCCTCGATTGCAGATATCATCTCATCAGTCATAATAGAGAGATCATGCTCGATGGTATTCCTTTTTCGTCTTTTTTCACTTAACTGTTTAATGGTTCCCCACGACAGGCCGGTAAATCCAAATAAATCGAAAGTACCGGCAGCTCCTTCAAGAAAAGGGGACTCATGGTTCCACTTCAGTAAACTACCCATTTTTTGCCTCATGTATGATAATAGTATAATTGTAACATTATTTCAAGTCCTGTCCGCAACTTTATCCAGGTTTTGTTCAACCCCGGGGATTCGAGCACCCCGAAAAATTTCCGGGTCATGCCGAAATTTGTTCATATCCCCCGAGATAGAATTGGAGGGAGGTCCTGTAGACCGATATTTTCGACCCGCTCCTTTTTTATGCACGGAGACGTAAAATTTTACGTCTCAAAAATCGTATAAACTGAGCATACTTCTTAACTATTTCGCTTCCGGGGAATCCTCCTCTGTTATGACCATGTTTTTTCCCAGGTTTTTGCCTTCAAGAAGAAGTTTGCCCACCCGCTTAACCAGTTGGGAACAATCTTTCTTTTCCTTGCTTTGGGCAACACCGGCTGTTATGGTGACCCTTTTATCAATCTCTTCAAATGTTATTTTTTCAACACTGTCGCGGATGCGTTCCGCAATTACGACAGCTTCGTCCAAACCTGTTTCCGGCAGGATAATAAAAAATTCCTCCCCTCCCCAACGACCTACGGAGTCCACCTCTCGCACACTATCCCGCAGCACATTACTGATTTTTTTTATTACAATATCTCCTTTGGAATAACCATAAACAGTATTAATACTTTTAAAATTATCGATGTCCAGCATGATGACACAAAACCGGCGCTTGTATCGTTTAGCACGCTCATACTCGTTTTTCAGTAATTCATCCATATAACCTCTATTAAATAATTGAGTCATTCTATCGGTGACAGCTTTTTTTTCAATTACTTTTAACCGAATAAATTGCATGAAAAGGTGAAGTATTTCTGATGCGTTATATTTAATCTTTTTTCGAGATCCCCTGGTAACTGCGGCTAAAAATCCAGTTATTTCCGATTCCATTTTAATTTCTTTTATTATAAAATTTGTCCCTCCATATATTTGTTCCAATATGGCTTTCACTTCGTTCTTATCCCCAAAGCGGTTTGATTGGCTTAACAAATTAATATTTTCACCGGTAATTTGTTCATACTCTTCTCCCCTTTTAAGAAATAGATAAATTTCCTCAAAATTACCTTCATGCTGGAATTTTTCCTTAAAACCAAAAAAAAGGCTTTCTACCGATTCAAAGCTGTCGACTTCTTCCATAAAATCCCAGGCCAGCGCCAGGATATTCTCAATATCGATAATATATTCCAGGGCTTTTTGATAATTATTGTTAGCCGTTTTAGTACCGTTACTCATCGGTCTTTCCTTCCAGTATACCTTTAAGCGCCTCACGGAAATCTAACCCGGGCATGGGTTTCCTGAAAAAATGTTTTACATTATCTAATTGCCGAGCTTGCTCCGCGGCGGAATCATCGCCCCGACCGGTAATCACAATGATAGGAATACCCGGGTGAGTTTTCAGCAAATCGCGGGCAAACTTGATTCCGGCATCCCAATCGATATCTTCTCCTTCCCGTTTCGGCAGCATGATGTCCAATAAAATCACTACAGGATGCTCCTGTTCCAGGGCAGCCCGGGCTGCTTCGACGGTTTCCACTATTTCTACCCGGCAGTCCATTCCAAATGCAGCAATAATCCCCTCAACGCGTAATTTAAGGGAATCACCGGGGATCATTTCGTCTTCCACGATTAAAATATAGTCCATAGTCTTTCCTCCTTATTTATTTGTTTTGCTTGCTTAAATCAGCCAATTTAAAATCGAATTTTGCCCCCTGTTTGTATTTCTTATCCAGCGTTATCCTGGACTTGATCCATTGGGCCATGAGTCGGCTGGCTGGCAGGCCGATGCCTGTCTGCCCCTTTTTTACCGAATAACCCGGTTCAAAAACCCGCTCCCGGTGACCTTCGGATATACCCGGGCCGGTATCCATGATCGATATAATCAAGTGCCCGGGCTTTTCCTGGAATGTGACCGTAATTTTTTTCTCACCTTTCCAGTCTTGCAAGGCTTTTGCCGCATTATCCAGGAGGTTGCTGAGAATAACGCGCACCACCATTTCATCGGAACATATCCCGGTACACATTGGGCTTGAGCAGGCTGAAATATCAAAGGTGATGCCTATTTTTTCAAAATAGTAAGCAAACAGTTCATTGATTTCTTCTAATATATTCGGGATGTCCAATTTTTGGGAAGTTATCCCGGGGGTTCCCATTTCAGGTAGGAAAGCGGTCATATTCCTGCTAAAATAATCGAAACGCCGCAGTTCACTGTCCACTATTTTAGCATAGGTCAAGCGTTTTTCTTGGGGCAGGTCGGATTCGGCAAATGCCCAGATATAATTGTTAATGGCTGCCAGGTACTGGTTAATAGTGTGGCGGAACACCCTGATCACTTTGCGGATATTGGGGGCGGCAATCCGGTGCAGGGCCATGGCCGCTGCCCGGCAAATAAGTAATATGCCGTCACATTCAAGAATTCGGAAGCTGCCCTGTTTCGATTCGGAATCTTTATCCACGGATATAAACCCGAAAAACTTTCCCCCGGCAATGAGACCTACTGTCATCCACTCTTCAATATTTTCTTTTTTATATTCTTTCCTGTAACTGTCACATTCCGGCGGCACATAAAAAATATCTACCGAACGGTTCTTGATTTCCGCATATTTAGGTGTTTTTAGACCTGGACGTATCCGTGAAATAACAGGCACTTTACTTTTCCTTAAACTGTCATGCCAGAATTTATCTGTTTTTTCGCTCAGTTCAAAGCGACCGGCCCTGAATTTTTTCTCAAAACCAGGATCATCTTCATACCCCAGGCAATCTTTACTTATCACCGTGCCCACAGTATTTTTATCTGCTTCTTCCGTGTATCGGTTGGGGAGGTAGAGCCTGATGCGTTTCACCCCTTGTACGGCCACTGCCTTGAGGAGATGGGAATAAACCTCCTCCTCGTTCCGGGCGCTGGAAAACTTGATCACCGCATCCATTGCCTTACGATGCGCGGTCACATTTCGGGCCAATTGAAACACACCCTCCAGTTGACCGTTCCTTACATAAGGCACGGCCACCACATCCATATGAAGGATATCCTGCGGTTGATTGGGGTTAGGCCAATTTTCAGGATTACGGTGCACTTGCTTATCTTTGAAAGCCCTGCAGCACGCACATTGGTCGCTGCACTCTTCTTTGCCCAGGAAAACCCGGCTGCATTTTTCACCGATGAAATCGGTTTTACCCGGATGCCATTTCCCGGCATTTTCTTCCGCTATGTGATTCATCATCCGGATTTTTCGGTCTTTATCCACAAACTGCACATAGTCTTCATCATAAGCCAAAATTTCTTTTAACAATCCCAGGCTTTCTTGCAGCCCCTTTCTCCTCTCCAATTGTTGGACTGCCATGCCGGTAAAGGAAGCCAGGGCGACAATATCGCAGTTATGGTGTTTCAGTACCTTTACACTTCGATTATCGATCCACAGGACCATGTGGTTTTGGGGTGGACTGCTCATGGGAAAAGCCAGGAAACCGTGATTCCAGGAGTGCACCCAATCCCTCTTGTTTCTGGAGCATCGTCTCAGCAATTCCAACATATAGGGGTTATCGATTTTCTCACCTTCTTTAAAACCTGCATCCGGTGGTGCAAATAAAATTTTATAATCCCCCTCTTGACCGTTTTTCACCTGCCGACCCACAAAATAATCCCTGACATTAAATAAATATTCCATGATGTTGTCCAGGATTTCAAAGACTTCGGCAGGGGTCTCTTTTTTGGCCATTAACTTTCCACCCGAGGAGACCAGGTCTCCCAACCGTCTATATACTGGGCCCACGATTTCCCCGGAATTCCGCTCTCTGTCTTTATTCCGCAGATCCCGGTATATCTTGCATCCCTCCTCCCAGCAAGATTCCTCCTGTGAGGAAAAAATCCAAAAATGATCGGCAATTCGCTTTTTTGTGCCATATTTTTGAAAAAATTTCTCGATGAAGGGAGTCCTGAATTCGATGTTGTTATCATTTACAACTTTAAAAATTCCTGAAAATTCGATTTGCTCCCTGGACAGATCCGACCCGGGGAGACATACCTGTCGATTATCGAGAAGTTGATGAAATAAAGATAAAAATCTGGGGGAATGAACATTATATAGCCAACGCTTCAACAGGTTACTGCGGATTTCACCATGGTCATCGATGAACCGGTCGAGTAAGCCTGCGATTATTTCATGTTCATTTTTGCCTTCCAGGTTTGAATTGAGATACGCGTAAACCAGTTCTTCTAACAGTGCCGGATAACCCTTTGTTTCCCGGTAAAATATGCCCGGGATATTGTCGGGGATATGGGGAGCGATATTTTTGATCAATTCCCGGGCTTCGGTTTCTATCATTTCCTGCAGGGGAATTTCCCTGGCATGGTGAAAAGGAGATGTTTGCCCCGAGGATAAACTCATTAATCTGTCGGCGCCGCAGGCCAGAACAGTCAGCTTTACCGACTGGACATCCTTGTAATGATAGATTTTGCTTAATTCTCTGGCGATATATAAGGCGCCCTCCCGGGAGACCACATCGAAATTGATTAATAGTAAAATAACTTGCTTTTGAATCACTTTTAGAAAAGCAGTCACCCGGTCAAAAAAATCCACTCCCCGGGGAATCTCGATTTTTGTTTCCCGGGAAAGAAGTTTAAGTACTTCCCGTTCCACCTCCTCGACGGAATGGGCGTTAATTTTGTTTAAATCCATCATTAGGGGTAGATGGGAATCGTTGAAATTATCCCGGATGAATCGATGAACTTTACCACCAATGTATTTTTTCCCCATTCCCTCCGGGCCATACAGGTTTACCCATGTCCCTTGTAATAAAAGCTTATTGACCTTCTCTAATATTTTTTTTCGATCTTTCATTGATTCTCCTTGCTATCTCTCTTGCATCTTCGATGTTTTCTGCTTCGATATACCGGGGATTCTCATATTCTTTAATGATTTTTTTCATTACCGGGTATTGAAACGTAAAGCTTCCATCTTTTTGTCGAAAAACCCCTGTCAGTCTTAGGTCCTGGAGTTCGTCGTAGAGAGGCTCATACCTTAATTCGATGTTATATTTTTGTTGTAAACTTTCATATATTTCCTGTTGGGTAAAATGGTTCCTGTCCAGAACCGATAAGACGATTATCTTTTCCAGGGGAGATGTACTTTTAACAAACGTATCCTTTAGGTAATTTTGCAGATCCTTGTGCCCGTAAACAGCATCCAGGTGTTTTGTTTTGATTTTCCGTGCCCCTTTTGCCACCATCTCATCCACCAACAAACGGCAGTACAGTTGTATAAACGCGGGATGCCCGGAGGTTTCCTCATAAATACGCCTGATCGCTTTTTTGCCGTTATCAAAGGTAAAGCCCATGTGAGTCATGGGTTGCATCACCAACCTTTCGGTCTCTGCCGTAGACAGGGGCCCCAAATCTATACCCCGGGTTTTGCCGAACAGCGGCCCTGTCCTGCCGGTGACGGCTTTATACAGGTCTTTAAAGCCCACCATCCACAGTTTAAAGGGGATTTTTTCAGTGGCTTCGGCGGAAAGGAGTTCCCGCATGAGTTGATAATCGGATTTTTTATCATCCGCCACCACCCGGTCGATTTCATCGAGGAATAGATTTACCGGGCCTCGAAGCGTCCCAGCCAGGCGGATCAGGTAACCCTTCAAACTCCAAAGATGCCTGTTTTTTAAATCCCTGGGATTGGTTCGTTTTACGATTTCTTCGTATAAAGTTTCGCCGGAATAACAGGTTTGACAGTCGATATAAAAGGTGAGTTGATTGATTTTAGAGTAATAATTTTTGATGCGCAGCAAAAGCGATGATTTGCCCACCCGCCGTGGTCCCACCAGGCAGTAGCCGTGTCCCCTGGCGTGGGAGGTCAGCTTGGCCATCTCTTTGGCGCGTCCGATGAACAATTCAGGTGAACAAACACCGATTTCATCATAGGGGCTGAGAATATCGGCGTCCCGATCTTCCCGCAAAATTTCCGCCAGGGTTTCAACCCATAGGTCCGCTGAAATGACCTCTTCCAACAGGTTACTGCTTAATATAACCGAATCCTGAAGGGCGTTTTTACACCGTTTCTTCAATTCCCCGGTATCGCCATGGGCCAGGGCAATCGTTGTATACCCGGGAATTCCATCCGCATAATGACTGGTGGTTAAGTGGCGAAATGCTTCCGAAGTGGTGGCCCCGCTTTTTTCATCGATACGTATAAAGCAAACCAGGGTGTTCACCGACAGGCGGATTTTGACCTCGGACAGGTCCATCTTTATGGCGGCAAAGTTGGGATACCCGTAAAGGAACTCTATTTTTGTGTTAAATTTTCTTCGCAAAACAGAAAGAAGTAAGCTGATGTTTTTTTCGTCGCTCAAAACGTCGGCCCGGGAAAAATTCTCCCAACCGGTCTTAAAGTCTCTAAGCAAATGCCGGATATAATGCTCTTTTTCCTGTTTCTCCTGTGCTAAATACTCCTGCGCCTCCGGGCTTTTTGTCTGCTTGCCGGGTTCGTTATCTTTGCCAGTAGTCATTAGAATTTAATTTAATTACTATTAATTTTAAAATATTAAAAAAATATTATAAACAAAAAAAAGCCGGATGTAAAGAATTTTACGGGAATCTATTCATTTTTTGTAAAAAAAACGCTCTATCGATAATTGACCGGTGCTGTATAGTATGGAGTGGTCGAAACGGATAATAAAGATAGATTCCTCGCCTCCGGGGGCCAAACTTTTGAAA
>JAGLSW010000985.1 GCA_023135565.1 Candidatus Aminicenantota bacterium
AAGGTTTTTGGCCGCCGGAGGCATGCCCGCTCCGCGGGCTTAAAAATTTATTTTAAGCCAAATAAAAAACAAATTCGGCTTATTTTCTCTAAACTCGCCGTTTTCTCGGCCTAAGGGGATATAAAACCCCACTGAGACCAGAACATTCTGGCTGACGTCATACTGGAAACCGGGGTTCAAAATATAACTGCCGTCACCCCAATTGGCGATGTAACCTAAGGAGCCTGAGAAAAAATCGGAAAAAGCATAACGCAGCATGGAAAAATAATACTTCTGTCCCATAGTAAAACGCAAACCGGAAAGGACTTTTTGATAATCGTAGTTAGCCGGGTCTTTTTCGCCGCTCTGGTCGTAATAGAACTCGTTCAACCAGTAGAGGCCCCTTTTTATACCGAAAGTATAATCGAAACCGAAAACGATCTTCATATCCTGGCGCTGGGGAGAGACAAAATAGCCGCCTTCCAACCACCAGCCGATAAGGTTTTCACCGCGCAGATCGACGCCGTAAATCGACGTCTCTTCCGCTCCCGTGCGGATCAAGGTCAAAGCCATGTCTATGCCTAAAGCCTGGGTCTGGGCGCGGAATCCCGATTTCGAGGTGGAAAAATCACTCTCCGGGGAAAAAACACCGGTCAGGCTCGATGACGGGCCTAAAGGAACATAGAGTTTGACCGCATTAGCGCCCGGTTTTTCCTCTTTGGGTTCCAGGAAATTCACCCGGTTAAACACATCCAGCGGCGCCCACAGGTACGAAACACCCAGCGCCACCCGCTGTTTACCTAGGGTGAGATCGAAATTTTTAAAATAGAGATTCACGTAAGCCCGGTCTAAATCGATTTTAACCGTATTATCCGCTCCGGGTTCCGCCGCGCTGTTGTACGTGCCCAAAGGCGAAGTCATAATGCCGTGAAAAGAGAAAAAATCCAACGCCAGGTTAACCGTGACTTTGTCCGAAGGTGAAGCTTTATATTTCAAACGCAAACGGTTGTAGTCGCCCAGGCTGAATTTGTCGTTCAGGTTTTTCCAACTGATGGCCGGGTTCTCCACTAAAAAGAAACGGTTCTCAAAATAACCGGAGATATCTAAGTCTGCCATTAGAGGAAGTGAGAATAAAATAATTATAGTTAATAGTATTATTGCTGCAAATTTATCTTTTTCTTGCCTCCGGCGGTGAAGGGGGCTTTTTTTTATCATTTTTTCTCTTCCTTGATTTTTTCCTGCTCTTTTTGGTCAACCCTAAAAATCTCGATAATCCGCCGTTCAACCAGGGAAAAAGATCCTTGAGGCGCTCCTAAAAGCCGCTCGATGGCTTTTTCATAAGCCTTCAATTTAGCCTCGATTATATCTATGTTTTTCGGCTTTTTTTCCATCTCCAGCATAAGCGCCACCACGGTTTCATTTACATTCATGGCCATGGTAAAAATCATTTCCGCGGTTTCCCTATCGTCTACCGGATCGAAGCAGCCCTCTTCTACCCCCTGGCGGATAATTTTAGCAAATTCCGGGGCCAACGCTTCGATGTTACGTTTGAACATCTTATGCCTGAAAATCAGGTTTTCGTCCGTGTACATCACTTTCATGAGCATTATCATCAGTTCTTTGTTCTCAACTTTTAGATCGCGAATAGCAGCGAAAAAACTGTTCAACTTTTCGACGGCATTTAAATTTTCCCGGTGCACCAACTCTTTTGCCGCCAGAACCGCCTTTCTCGTAAACCGCTCAACCAGGCGGTCCAATAAATCTATTTTGGATTTGAAATAATGATAAAAAGTGCCTTTAGCGACGTCCATTTGTTTGATAATATCGTTGACCGAGGTTTTTGCATAGCCCTTCTGAAAAAAGAGCTGCTGTGCAGTATCTAAAAACTCGTTCAATCTTTCGTCGAACTCTTTGACGATGTAACCCATTAAAGACCTCCTGTGGCGACGCGTACAACCTGCCCGGCGCCGCCAAATTGCCCGGTTCGATCTACCCGGTCGTTCTGCCTGACCGACCCGGCTCATTCGTTCTGCCCGGCTTCACCAAACCGGGGAACTTCACCACAGTCCTACCTGGCATCAACTTATCCAGCTTGACCAGGTCGGTTGTTGTACCCGGTTTAGTCAGTCCGACACATTCGATCCGCCGGTCTGATCTAACCTAACGGTCGGAGACCGACTCCCGGTCTAAACCGACCGTCGGTCGTTGACCGCTGGTCACAATATAGTGCAAATTTCTCATTTTGTCAACTTTTTTATTAAAATTTCTGAAAACGGACTGCGGGAGGCGGTCACCTGTCCATTATAACGGGAAATCCGGGGTAAAGATCATATTCTCGATAAGATGTACTGGTTAATAGAGACTCCTTCTTCCGCCGATTTAATTGCCAGTTTCCGGTGCAATTCCGGCGGCACCCGGAGGGTTAAGTTTCCTTTAAATTTTTTCATCCCAATCGGTTCCGGGATGGACTTTTGTTCATCTTGCAGCCATTTAACGGACTCGTTAACCACGGTTTTTATCTCTTTTAACGCAGCTTCGTTGGTGTCTCCATGTGCGGCAAGGCCCGGGAATTCAAGGCATCGACCGATATAAATCATATCTTCCTCAGACCACTCGATCCGATAAGTGTATTTTTCAATCACCCTGTCCATTTTTTTCCTCCAATTTTTCGATAGCTTTTTTTATACCTCTTACCCGGTACGGTTTAGCCATTTTGCCGTCCTTTTAAATATTGACAAAGGGCTTACCTTTCCAGGGTGTTTTGAAAATATGATGGCTTCCTGCAACTCTCGGCTCACCGAAATATCTTTTACAGATATTCAGCAAATCTAAGGATCTCACATTTTTGGGATTATTTAATTTCTTCAGGCCCACAAAGCAATGATAGCATATGTGCTATCAAAATTCAACAAAAAATCGCTAACTACTTCCCACGCATGTGGGGCTGCTACGGAGCAGATAATCGGCTCCCCGCGCTGCGTGTTGGGGCCTACAAACAATAAACGGGAACGGCTGCAAGATCGTTAAGAAAACGATGAACTGAGTAGAGCAGAGATAATCAGCCCCTAATAGGGTGTACGCGCCGCGTACTTTACAGGGGCGGCGTTTTTTTGTACAATGGACGATGAAAACAAACAACCCAACCGGAAATAAACCGGGCATCACAAACATTCCGGGAGATGTCCGGGTAATCTCTTTCGATGTAGGTTTTACTTTGATCTACACCGACCCGCCGGTGGGCGAAGTGTATGCGGAGATCGCTGCCCGTTTCGGCTATCACCTGAGCGGAGCAGAAATACATTCCCGCTTTAAAAAAACCTGGAAAAAAGTAACCACCCTGAACCGGCAAAAAAAGGCAAATAACGCCCAGGCCGAAGAGAAACGCTCCTATGAATGGTGGAAAGAGATTTTCAAAGAATCTATCGGCGACATCTTCAGCGGCGGCGATTTAGAGAAAGTGTTCAAAGTTTGTTATGACGAGTATGCCGGAGGAAAATATTGGAAACTCTACCCGGAAGTACGTTCCACCTTAGATGCCCTAAAAGCAAAAGGTTACCGCTTAGTAGTGCTGTCCAACTGGGACCAACGTTTGACCCGGACTCTGCAAGAACTGCAATTGGCTCGTTATTTTGAAGAAATCTATATTTCCACCCAAATCGGTTTCGCCAAGCCCGACCCCGGCGCTTTTTTATATATTTTAGATGATCTAAAAATACCGGCCCGCACCCTGCTGCATGTAGGCGACACCTTAGAAGAAGACATCCGGGGAGCGCGGCAGGCCGGTGTCCGTGCTTTTTACTTAGACAGACCGGGAAAGAATCAAGCCGCTTCCCTGGACGTCCCGGTTATCTCTTCTTTGAGCGAACTCTTAACATAAGGGGGGGCGGCGGCCCACCACGTGGGCGGGGGTTAATCCACCCTTTGAGATCATCCCAAAAGATTTTCTCTTTTTAGAAATTCTTCGCAAAAAAACAAAATTTTCATGGGTCAATAGTATTAGGCGTTTTTTTTATTTTGGGTCTTGAATTTTAGTCGAAACTATCTTACACTTACAACATGAAATTAGATGATGTAAAAGTTTCCAAAGCGATAATCGACGAGTACTATAAGAAGCTGCTGGAAATACTCGAAGTCGATGTGGCCTTAGTGGGCGGCGGCCCCGCCAACCTTGTTTGCGGTACGCTCTTAGGCGAAAAAGGAATAAAAACCGCGCTTTTCGAATCGAAGCTGGCGCCCGGTGGAGGCATGTGGGGCGGCGGCATGATGTTCAACGAGATCGTGGTACAAGAAACAGCCCTGCCTCTTTTAGAAAAGATGGGCATCCGCTGCAAAGAGTATGAAGCCGGTTATTATACAGCCGACAGTGTGGAAGCCACTTCTACACTGGTATCGAAGTGCGTCAAATCCGGGACGAAGATTTTCAATTTGATGAAAGTAGTGGATGTGATGTTCCGGGAAGAAGAGAAAAAGAAGCGTGTCAGCGGGCTTGTTTTGCAGTGGACGCCGGTGGAGCATATGGGGCTTCATGTAGACCCGCTGACTATCAGGGCCCGGCATGTAGTGGACGGCACCGGTCATCCGGCGGAAGTTTGCTCTATAGTGTCCAGAAAGATGGACGCCCGTTTAGACACCCGCACAGGCAAGGTGATCGGTGAGATGTCCATGTGGGCCGACAGGGGCGAAGAACTGACCATCGAGAATACCGTTGAGATTTACCCCGGGCTTTTTATAACCGGCATGGCGGCCAATGCGGTCAAAGGAGCGCCCAGGATGGGGCCTATTTTCGGCGGCATGGTGCTTTCCGGCGAGAAGGCGGCACTTGAGTTGATTAATAAATTAGCTAATCAAAAAGGG
>JAGLSW010000986.1 GCA_023135565.1 Candidatus Aminicenantota bacterium
CGCGTGGGGGGGCTATGAGCCGCTTCGCCGCAAGAGGCAGCGGGTGAGCGCTTTTGATTCTAAATAAATAGAAGCTTTGATCAAACTTTTTCAAAAGTTTGGCCCCCGGCAGGGTCGCCGAAGGCACGGATAGCTGTATGCTGTTCTCCCACTCAGTCGGATGTCCTTTAAATCCTGATAGAAAGTAAAAACTGTCCTCATTTTATGACACAATGATTCTCATAGATTGGCAGGAAACATGCTGCACTATATAGTGTTTTTTGCAAGACTGAGCTTGAAAAAAAGCCACCTAACGGTGGGAATTTGAAATATGTACAACATGTTGTTTATTACCTTACCGCCATGTAATGGCATAGGAGGTTTTTATGAAATTTAGAGTTTGGGTAATTTGTTTTTTGGCAGCGGGTCTATTATTCTATTTAGCCGGGTGTAAAAAAGCGAATTTATTCGATAGTGCGGACGGCTCTCTTACCGGCCACAGCGGATGTAAAGACGTCGGAAAAAGTAGTGTCTCGGATATTGGCGTCCCGGTTCAAACAGAACAGGAATGCATCGCATACCAGTATGACGGTGAAGACATACTGCTGGTTTATCATACCAATTCCGTGTTGAACTGCTGTCCTGAGCAGATCCTGGCGGAGATATCATTCTCGACGGGCTTGATTTCCATCTCGGAAAGAGAACAGGTAAAAGGGTGTAAATGTCTTTGTTTTTATGACATCAGCTACCGGTTTATAAATATTCCTCCCGGCGTGTACACGGTCAGGATTACCTGTACCGACGGCACTGTGCGGGAATATACCTTTGACCTGGGCACTTCTCTTACGGGAACCCTGTGCTGGGACACCGCCCTATACCAGCCGGAAAGATAAATCTACTTACAGCCGGAGAAGGCGGCCCACTGATTACACAAATTTTTTGCGGGCACCCTATAAGTGGCGCTTCTCACTCAACAAAAGTTTTGTTCAAATGAGAGTATGATAGGGAAATGGGAAATAGGGACAGGTATTTACATCACTCAATAAAAATGGTAAAATAACCTATAAAAAAAAAGGAGATTTATAAATGGCACGAATAAGAAGACTCAAAGTGTTAGATGAAAATGCCAACTACCACATCATTTCTCGAACCGTAGGACAGGACTTCCTTCTCGGCGAGAATGAAAAAGACAAACTCTTCCATATCATCAAAAAATATTCGGAACTCTTTTTTGTCAAAGTCATCGGTTTTGCTATCATGTCAAACCATTTCCACCTGCTGATTTGCATGGAAACCGGTCAAAACTGCTCAGACCGGGAGGTGACCGAGCGGTTAAAAAAGTTCTATAAAAAAGAAGACCTTAAATTGGGAGATTTAACCGGGATAAGAAAGAAATTACGAAACCTTTCCGAATACATAAAATGTATCAAGCAAACCTTTTCGTTCTGGTATAATCGCCGGAATAATAGGCAAGGCTACTTCTGGTGCGACCGTTTCAAAAGTGTGTTGATAGAAAAAGGCGAAGGTCTTCTCAACTGCCTGGGCTACATCGATTTAAACCCGGTGCGTGCTGGAATTGTGCGGAGCCCGGAAGATTACCGATGGAGCAGCTTGTGGTACCGGGTGAAGACCAAAAACCGGGATGGCTTCCTGAATTTTGGCGGGATATTTGAAACCGATAGCGATGCGCGGCTGCGCCAGTATCGTGGTTTTGTGTATCGTGCCGGAGGGATCGAAGAAGAAGGCCGGGGAGGAATCCGGGAAAGCATTCTTGCCGCGGAGGAGAAAAGCGGTTACACGCTGCCTGATGGAGATGTGTTTCGCAGCCGTTTACGTTCGTTTTCAGATGGTCTGGTATTAGGCTCAGAGGGTTTTATTCGTGATGTCTATGATCGGTTTTCCGATCAGATTTTTTCCAGGAAGGAGAGGAGAGTTCAAGAGGCTGTGGTAGGTGGTCGTATTTTTTCTGTCCGGCGTTTGACATCTTTCAATCCCTCCGACCCTTTTGGTTTGCTCAAACCTTAACTTCCGGTCAGGATCGGAGAATTAGAATTAAAACAATTATAGTGAACAGAACTTAGTTCGCTGCGCTCACTTTTGGAGAAATGAAATGCTGGAAACCTGGAATATTGGGTTTGGAGGATTGGAAAAATGGGATATTGACAAATAATTACATGGAATGCTATTATTCTATCATTCCCGGTTGGAATAAACAGAATGGCTGGCTGGGAATTCTCTATTATCAATGATTTGTAGAAATTCCGAGAGATATTGCTCGTCCTTTTAAGCCTGAGAGCACAGATTTTAATTGAAATTAACTGATAAAATCATAAATCGAATTTAAACAAATTTTCAGAAATTTTGATTACCCTGGCATATAATTTAAATCTTCCTGCTTACTTAAATAATATAAAGAAATTTTCATTTCACAGATTATGTCGTTCCTTTTTTTAATCTATTGACCGCAATGTCTCTTTCCTAAAAATTATTACCTGTCCCCAGTTTTTCCTTGTTTTAAATCTTGAATAGTTTTAGGTTGTTAATAGATTCAAAATGGGAATCCAGGGTGAATCTTTGATTTCGATACTCCAATTTGTTCGAGCCGGCGGGCCCTTTCAAGATCAGCCAAATTGCCATCAGTGATAGCTCTGTCATCTACAGCGATACTACCCAATTGTTTTGCCAGCAGTTTTAATTTAGAACGGCGGATATGTTCTTTGACCGCCTGTGCTACAACCGCGGTTTTGGTTTTAGCATCGGTATAGTTCATCAACTCATTTAATAGATTCTTGTCGATAGTAACGAATTTTTTCATTGCATAACCTCCATCACAAATAATATAACAGTTTTATGCAAGTTCCAACTAAAATTTCTTTTTTCCGGGGATCAATCAATGGTAATATCGAGTCCTGTAGGGAACGCATATATGCGTCCTGACCGTTTTCCAAACATAAAATATTCATCTTCGGGAATGGGTTGCCGGGGAAAACAATAAGTTCATACCATTACCGCACCGAAAACTGCACCCAAATCTACCTCCATCTTTGCCAATACCTTTAACTCCACGGTGTCTGTTTCACAATAGATTTTCGGTCTGCCGTACCTGCCGTCCTCTCCTAAATAAAAAATTTCTACCATCTTATCATCGGGAGATACCAGCCAGTACTCCTTTACCCCTACCTGCTCGTAAAGGTTGAATTTTTCCAGCCTGTCCGTCCGGGAAGTGGAGGGAGATAAAATCTCGATAATCAAATCCGGCGCTCCAAGACACCCTTTTTTATCCAATTTGCCGGGGTCGCAAATCACCGAAATATCCGGCTACACTACATTCTCTACCTCTTCTTCCTTTTCGTTTTTCAGCGGCAGCCTGACATCGAAAGGGGCATGGAATATTTTGCAGGCGCCTTCTTTTAGTTGATTCCTTATTTGATACAATAACTCCGTGGAGATCGCCTGGTGGTCGGTAGCCGGGGCAGGCGATAGTATATAAGCTTCACCATGAATGATTTCCCAGCGCTGGTTATCATCCCAGGATAAATAATCCGCGTAAGTAAATTTTTGTTCCTGCTTTATGGCCTCTAAACCCATGAGCTTTGTACCTCCTGAAATAATACGATAAAAGTATAATCTCTTATTTTCTTTTTGTCAACCGCGGGAAATAGGAATTCTAATTTTAGACTGTTTGAGATAATAACGTTTTTTCAAGACTAAGCTTAAAAAAAAGCTGCCAAACGGTGGGAACTTGAAATATGTAAAACATGTTGTTTATTACCGCCATGTAATGGCATAAATTTTTTTTAACAATTCAGTTGACAAAAAGAGATATTTGCTATATATTAGCGGGATACCGAATACTGCCTGCAAATCCGGCAGGCAGCTTTCCTATCGCTTTTTTTTCAGGCTGAGCCTTGAAAAAACAATATAATATGGTAGAATCAACTATGAAAAAAAATAAGATTTTGTTCTTTATACTGTTAGTTATTTGCAGCTTACCGGCCCTGGCCTACGTGGGGCCCGGCGCGGGTTTTGCCTTTGCCGGTTCTTTCTTCTTCATCTTTATCGCCTTCTTCCTGTCCCTCTTCTACTTCATTACCTTCCCTATCCGCACACTGATCAATTTTATCAAACGTTTCAAAACCTTAAAACACGCTAAATATAAAAGAGTCATCATCATCGGTTTCGACGGCATGGACTATAACCGCTTGAACAAATTCATGGCGGAAGGAAAATCTTTCCCTAACTTTGAAAAGCTGGCAAAAAACGGCACTTTCGCCCCCTTGTGGAGCACCGAGCCGCCGATCTCACCAGTGGCCTGGTCCACCTTTTCCACAGGCGTTAACCCGGGCAAACACAATATTTTCGATTTCCTGGCCACGGACCGCGCTACCTATATGCCCAAGATGTCCGGTTCCGATATTTTCCCGCCTAAGAAAATGTTGAAAATCGGCAAATACAGCATCCCTATCTCTAAACCCAAAATCGAACTGAAACGAAAAAGCACCAGCTTCTGGAAAATTGTCGGCAGCAAAGGGATTTTCTCTACGGTACTGCGAATCCCCTATACGTTCCCGCCGGAAAAATTCTACGGCCTGATGCTCTCCGGTTTAGGCACTCCCGACCTGAGAGGTTCCCAGGGCAGCTTTAGTTTCTATTCCGACGCTGTCGGCGGGGAATCGGAAGTGGCTGAAGGTATCCTGGAGCAGTTGCATAAAACCGGCGAGAACACCTACAGCGCCACGATAAAAGGGCCTAGCAATCCTTTTACCAAAGGCAATCCGCCCTTAGAAATAAAGTTCAAATTAACAGTCGATAAAGAGAAAAAAACAGCCGATATGGAAATCGGGAAAGATACATATCATTTAGAACAGGGCAAAACCCACAATTGGATCACATTAAATTTTAAAGCCGGGTTGATCAAGATTTCCGGTATTGCCCAATTAGTACTCGAAGACACGAACCCGGTAAAATTGTATATTTCGCCCATCAACATCGACCCGGAGAAACCTTCCATGCCCATTACTCATCCGCGTATTCTTTCGGTCTACCTGTCCAAATTGTTAGGCCCTTATGCCACCTTAGGCATGGCTGAGGACACCTGGGCTTTGAACGAAAGAGTGCTGTCCGAAGAGGCTTTCCTGCAGCAGGTTTATGGTTATCAGCGGGAACGGGAAGCGATGTTTTTCGACACCTTCAAAAAATTCAAAAACGGTCTAATGGTGCAGGTGTTTGAAACTACCGACAGGATCCAGCACATGTTCTGGAGGTATTTAAAAGACTCCGGTTCCCCGGCGGACACGCCTTCGAAAGAGGAGCACATAGTCAATGCGGTGGCCGAATCTTACGAAGCCATGGATAAATTTCTCGGTAAATTGTATGAGAAAATGAGAGACGACGACTTGCTGCTTATCGTTTCAGATCATGGTTTTAATGCGGTAAACCGGGACTTCCACCTCAACTCCTGGCTGCACAAAGAAGGTTATTTAGTCTTGAACGAAGGCAAGAAGTTCAGCGGCAAATGGTACGCCGATGTGGACTGGTCTAAATCGAGAGCTTACGGCCAGGGGCTGCACGGTATTTTTTTGAACATGAAAGACCGGGAGAAATTAGGCATCGTTAAGAAAAAAGAAGCGGAAAAGCTCAAAGATGAAATCAAAGAAAAACTGTTGAAACTTAAAGATAAAAAAACCGGTGAAGCGGTAGCAAAAGGCGTTTACAAACGGGAAGAAATTTACAAAGGTCCCTATATAAAGAATGCGGCGGATATCGTTATCGGGTACAACGTAGGTTATCGTGTATCCCCGGAATCGGCGGTCAACTATGTGCGTGATGAGATCGTTTCCGATAACAAGCGCATGTGGAGTGGGGATCATTCTTTTTCCAGGGAATTTATCCCCGGTATTTTCTTTAGTAACTGCAAAATTAATACCGGGAACCCCTCTATCGCAGATATTTCGCCCACGGTGTTGTCCGCATTCGGGATAAAGCCGCCCGCTTTTATAGACGGTAAAGATTTAGAGGTAAAAACTAGTGCTTAATTATATTTTGCCTCCGGCGGGCAGGGGGCGCTTTTTGAAAATACTGCCCCCTGCACCCCCGCAAAAACTTCTATTAAGCTCAACGTTTGGGCCAATTCCCCAACGTTTGGCAGTGTGCACAAACGTTTGCTCAACAGAAGTTTTTGGAGGTGTCGGAACCTTTTTTCAAAAAGGTTCTGACTCGCCGAAGGCAAGTAATAAGGAATTAACAAAATGAAAAGAAGAGAATTTATAAAAAATACAGGACTCCTGCTCACGTTCCCGGCTTTATTTTCCCGGTCCGGGGCAGTAGTAAAGTCGGAAAAAGCTTTGATTTTAGGCTTCGACGGCATGGACCCCGGCATAGTCAGGTCTATGATCAAAAGAGGCGAACTGCCCAACATCCGCAAGTTCATGCAGGGCGGCACGTTTACCGACATGCTCTCCACCGCTCCGCCGGAAAGCCCCTGCGCCTGGGCCAGTTTTGCCACGGGCAAAGACCCCGCCGGTCACGGTATTTTCGGTTTTTTGAGCCGACATCCTGAGAATTATATCCCCTTTTCCACCTCGGAACCTATCAAAGAAAAAAACGCCAAAACCGTTGAGATAGGCGGTTACAAACTACCTTACAGCAGCGCTGAGAGCCGCCTGAACCGGGAAGGCACCCCTTTCTGGGACTACATCATGGACAGGAAGATCGACTCCACTGTTTTTAAGATGCCCTCTAATTATCCCCCCTCGAAGATGAAATATGGCCGTGCCATCGCCGGTATGGGCACCCCGGATATTACCGGCACCCAGGGGGTCTATACTCTTTACACCAGCGATGAAAACGAAGCCATGACCGAAGGGAGCGGCAAAGGGCGTTTCAATTACGCTTTTTTCGACGAAAACGAAGTCATGGAAGGTGAAATCCAGGGGCCGAAAAACGACCTGAGAACAGAACCGGAGCCGGTTTTCGTACCTTTTAGAGTGTACCGGGACAAAAAACACCGCACCGTCAGGATCGACATCCAGGGCACGCAAGTGCTGCTCCAGGAAGGCCAGTTAAGCGAATGGGTAGAAATAAAATTCGAGATGATCCCCATGTTGAATAGTATATCCGCCATGGTCAGGTTCTATCTTTTAGAAAACCGCGGTGAAAGGTTCAGGCTTTATATTACCCCCGGCAATATTTCTCCCGCCGACCCGGCCCAGGTAATCAGCAGCCCCGAAAGTTACAGCAAAGAACTGGCAAAAGCTGCCGGTCCTTTCCACACATTAGGACTGCCGGCGGATTTTAATGCCATCAAGAAGGAAAGCTTCAGCATGGAGAATTATATCGTGCAGTCCCAGTCGATTTTTGCCGAAAGCAAAAAGCTATTCAAATACGAGTTAGAGCGTTTCCTGGGCATGAAACGGGCCATGTTGTTTTACTATTTTTCTTCTATCGACCAGGGTTCTCATATTTACTGGGCGCTGCGGGACCCCCTGCACCCCAACTACCGCGCAGCAGAAGCCAAAAAGTACGGCGACCGGATCGAGTCGCTTTACCGCGAATTCGATAAAATCATAGGCGAAGTAGTTAAGGAACTGCCTAAAGACGTGCCGCTAATCATCCTTTCGGATCATGGTTTCGCCCCTTTGCGGCGACAGATCGATCTCAATGCCCTGCTCTTCCGCGGCGGTTTTCTTAAGTTGAACGGCAAACCCGATTACGATGATTCCATGGCGCTGCTGAACCAGGGCAATTGGGATAAGACCAAAGCCTATGCCATGAGCTTGAACGGCATCTACATCAACCTGCGCGGCAGGGAAGGTGAAGGCAGCGTAGCTCCGGCGGACAAGAAACGGGTTTTGGCAGGCATCAAAAAGATGCTGCTGGATTACAAAGACCCCGAAACCGGGAAAAACCCTATCGGCAAAGTGTTTATTACCGAAGAAGTTTACAAAGGTGATTTCTTGGATAGAGGGCCGGATATTATCGTCGGCTGCAACCGCGGTTATGGTCTCGATTATGGCTGCGCCATGGGCGGGATAGGTCGGGAAACCGTAAAGGACAATATGAGCCGCTGGACGGGCGACCATATTATAGACCCGCACCAGGTGCCTGCCTTATTGATGGGGAATTTTAAAATGGACACCAAGAAGAAGCCGGTCATATGGGATGTGGCCCCGACTATTTTAAATATATTCGGCATTCCTACTCCCAAGGACATGCGCGGAAAAAGTTTAGTATAAGATTAGTAAAAAATCAGTATGAGTATTAGTATGATAAACAAGGAGTAAAAAATGGCAAAAAAAGTAAAACTTAGCAGTGAAAGTTCAGAAAAAGCGGATGAAATAATTGCTTTTCACGGTTATTCTTCTTTAGATGAATTGGTTGAGAATTTAATCGGCAGTGAATATGATAAGATTAAGTCTGATGATGATAAAGAAGAGCAGGCCGAGAGACTGAGCGGGCTCGGGTATATATCGTAGCTGACATGATCCAGAAAATAAATTATTCTATAACGAAGTTCTGCGATGTGATTTTGTATCCCTTTTCTTTTTTAGGCGATTTTTGGGAGATACTGTTTTTGAGTATCCTCACCTCCTTCGTTGTTTTGCTGGCGTACAAGTATTTTTCTTCTCCCGCAAAAATAAAAAGGGCCAAAAACCAGGTCAAAGCCAGTATATTTGCTATCCGGCTTTACAAGGATTTCTGGAAAGTGATTCTCGGTTCTTTTTTTAAGAGTTTGCTCTACGTCATGAAATATTTTGCGTTGAACTTCGGCGTTATCATCATTATCCTGCCGCTGCTTGTGCCTTTGTTTGTGCAGATGGATGTGCGATATGGTATGCGGGCGTTCAAAGCAGGAGAAGAGATCGTTATCAAGGCCGGGTTTTCACAGGACCCCAAAAGCCTGGAGATCGAGCTTTTAGAGAGCGAGCATTTTAAACCGAAGATGAACCCTGTTTTTATCGATGCCTTTAAAGATGAGGAAAAGAAAAAGCCCTTGCGCGAAGTGAACTGGAAAGTAGAAGCTGCCGCTGCCGGTGACACAAAGATCAGGATAAAAGTAGACGGCAAAATTTTTGAGAAGAGTTTGTTAATCGGTGAGCACAAAGGCGCGTTGTCCAATAAAAAGCTCAGGGATTCGTCTATCTCGCATATCGAGTACCCGGTTGAGAAAGTGTTCCCGGAGGCGGGCGAATTAGAGTTCATCTATATCCAGTATCCAGGCAGGAGTGTTTCGTTTTTAGGGATCAGTATGCATTGGATTTTATATTATCTTTTGTTGACGCTTATTATCGTATTGGCTTTTAAGAAACGTTTCGGCATCGAGTTCTGACCCCGAACGCACGGGGGACAGCGGGTGAGCGCTTCTCGCTTCTAAATTATCAGAAGTTTTGATCAACCCCGAACGCACGGGGAGGCGATAAGCCGCTTCGCGGCAGGGGCCAACGAAGGCTGTTTATAGTGTAGAAAATCGTATCGCTCATCAAAAGTTTGGCCCCCCCGGCAGGGGCCGCCGGAGGCAAGCCCGCGCCCGCGGGTGAGCGTTTAAGGGAAAACCGCCGGGCATACGATAAAAAAATCTACCTATGCCATTATTTGTCATAGGTAGATGATATAATCTCTATATGAACACGAAAATTTTATCGGGTATTCCCTGCTTCCTATTGTTGACACTTTGTTTTGTTTGAAATATAATCTTTACTGGTTGGCGGTTATCTATGAATTCATTACCTGACATCTATGAACAGCTCGGATTAAACAAGGAGAATGGACTCTTTGATTTTGCTGATCCGGCCTGGAAAGGTAAATTCTCCCAAAAATTGGAGTACGCCCTCGAAAAAATCAAACCGGATGCTTTTTTCTGCTTCAACAATGAACCGCTAATCCTATTTTTCGATAATCCGGATAATGAGAAGATCATTCACCAACAGTGTTGGAATTTTAACAAAGCGCCGGTTATTTTTATAAATACGAAATCCCGGTTGAAAATCTTCAACGGTTTTTCTTTCGACAGCGGGAGAGGCCTGCTCCATAAATTAGCGGATGGAACTGATTACCGGCAGTTTTCTTATTGGAGAATCGTTTCGGGGCAGTTGTGGAGAGAATATGAAAAAGAGTTTTCAAAAAAGAAACGCCTGGATTACAAACTGCTTGAAAACATCGAAGCCGCCCGCGAAATATTAATCAAAAAGCAAAGTTTAAACAGTTCTCATGCCAATAAACTGATAGGCAGGTTAATTTTTACACGATACCTGATCGACCGGAAGATAAGAATCGGGAAAAACAGCAGTAACGGTTTATTAACCAATGACGATTTCCTGGCTTTGCTGCGGGATAAAGATGCCCTTTATGATTTTTTCGATTCGTTGAACCAGAAATTCAAAGGCGACCTGTTTCCCATGAATGGCGAAAAAAACGATGTGTCGCCGGAAAACTTAGCAGTGCTGTACCGGTTATTTAAAGGTGAAAAAATTAAAAGCGGCCAATTGTCGTTATTCGATATTTACAATTTCGATATTATTCCTATCGAGTTTATCAGCAGTATATACGAATATTTCATCGGCAAAGATAAACAGGAGAAAAATAAATCTTTTTATACCCCCCCTTTTTTAGTCGATTATATTTTAAACCAGGCTGTAATGCCGCACCTGGAGAAAGAAACCGGGCCCATTTCCTGTAAAGTATTGGACCCTTCCTGCGGTTCAGGTATCTTTTTAGTTGAAACGCTGCGGTTAATCATACTGCGTTTCAAAGAATTGAATCCCCACTTAAAACCTTCGCAAAATGAATTTAAGCAAGCCATCAACCGGCTGCTGGTGGAGAATATCTACGGAATCGATAAGGACAAAGATGCTTTAGAAGTAGCCATATTTTCACTTTACATCACCCTGCTGGATTTTTTTGAAGAGCCCAAAGATATTAATGGCTTCGAGTTTCCCAATCTCCTGGGCCGCAATTTTATCGAAGCCGATTTTTTCGATACGACTCATTCTTTCAACGAGAAATTCGCTGCAAGCAAAGACAGCGCCCACTTTGATTTTATTATAGGGAATCCGCCCTGGGGAAAGGTGAATAGCCCCTACATGAAGTATATCGAAACAAGAGAAAAAAAAGAGAGCAGGAAAATAAAAGTGAGCGACAAACAGATAGCCCAGGCTTTTTTGGTCAGGGTTTCCGATTTTTGCGGGCCGCACACGAAATGCAGTATGATTATTACCAGCAAAATACTTTATAATTTGCAGGCGGATACATTCAGGAGCTATTTTATCGAGAATTTTTTCATAGATGAAGTCCTGGAAATATCTTCCGTGCGCACGCAGATTTTTGTCCGGGCCGTCGGCCCCGCCGCAATTATTACGTTTAGATATGCCGGAGTTGAGAGCACGGAAAATAATAATGTCGAACATATCGCCTTAAAACCGAATCCCATGTTTTCTTTATTCAAAAGCATCCTCATCGAGAAATACGATTATAAAGAGATCAGGCAGGGGTTGTTTAAAGAATATGACTGGTTATGGAAGGTGTCGGTATATGGTAGTGTGTTGGATTTTTATTTTATCAAAAGACTCCAATCTCATAAAATTTTTCCCGTGACGATTAAAACGACTCTTGATCAAAAAGAAAATAAACTTATCTATGGTGAAGGCATTCAAAGATCAGGTGCAGCGGGAGATAAGAATGATGCAAGCCATTTAATCGGTAAATCCTTTTTAGATACAGATAAGAAAGACCTTGTTCGCTACCATGTGAGAGTAAGGGAAGAAAGTATATGGAAAAACCTCACTGCGCATCGCCCCAAGAAGCAAAAGCAAGATTTATTTAAAGCCCCGGCATTATTGGTGAAAAGTGGGTTAGAGAATGACTTCAAACTCGTGGCCTCTATTTCTGATAGAGATGTGGTTTATACTCATTCTATTTTCGGGATCAAAAGTTTGTCTGGGAGGTTATTGTTAGAGATATTATTAGGATTAATAAATTCGTCTTTGATGACTTATTTCCTTTTTATTAAAGGTACTTCGACAGGAATAGAAAGGGAACAGATTATTAGTAGAGAATTGTATCCTTTCCCCGTAGTTTTACATGATCAAATAGCTGAAAAAGTGCAGGCTCTTTTGCACTTGTATAAGAAATCCTATGGCGAAGATATAGATCATTTCAAGCTGGGGAGATACGAAGAAGAGATTAAAGAAGCTGAAAACGAATTAAATGAACTTATTTTCAAATTGTACAAAGTTTCGGAAACCGAAAAGGATTTAATGAACTATGCCTTTGAAATTTCCATACCGGTGCTCCAGGATAAAACAAACAAAAAACCTTTTAGCAGCTTATCGAAAGAAGAATTAGAAGATTATGCCCGGCTATTTATAGAGCATTTTTCCAGGTCCTATAACAGCGTGGAAACCGGGTATTTCCAGGCCGAAATTTACCGGGCGACTCATATCGCCGCTATAAATTTTAAGGTTACACCGCAGCCGCCGCCGCAGGCAATTAGCTGGAAAAATGACCTGCCGGGCGAGCAAATTATCGAACGCATGGCAGGATTGGCTTTTCAAAAAGTGAGCAGTAAACTTTTTATCCAGAAAGACATTAAGGGGATCAATAAAGATTCTTTTTACGTTATAAAACCTAACCAATACAAACATTGGCACAGGGCACTGGCCCGGTTAGATATTATCGAATTCGAGAACAGTATGCTGGAATCGCAGATCAGTAGGGAGCCTGATGAGTAAAATATCTAAGCCTATTATCCATGAAACCTGGGGATTCGATAGACTTTCTCTTTACCTGGGAGATGCCTTTAGAGTGCTGTATGAAGCGTACCGGATCATACTGGTGGAAAAAAGAAAGTCGCCCTATACTAAACCGGTATCGAAAAAAAATTGGCACCTGGAAAACATATTAACTGAGGATTTAATAGAAACCGCGGTAGATATACCCCGCAGGCTTGATTATCAATGGGATACCGAATCGAAAGACCCGAAAAAAAAGAATAGAATAGATATTACTATTATTTACTCCCTGCGATTGGGTTTTGAAAAGAGGTTAGGCATCGAGTGCAAAAGGCTGAAAGACGACGCTCAATTGTGCCGGGAATACTATGAAAACGGTATCAAAAGGTTCGTAACCGGTTATTATTCTGAGAAAATGCCTATGGCCGGTATGATCGGTTTCATTCAAGAGGGTGGTATAAAAGAGATCATTCGTCGTATCGACACGTATTTAGATAAACAAACTACCACCCAATCGTTGACAATAAAAAAAATTATCGAAAACATCGAGTATACTTACTTTTCATCACATAATAGGGATGTGGATTCAGGGAGCATTGCACTGTACCACATGATGCTCGACTACAGGGAAATCATTCGTTAACCAAAAGATACGAAGGGGAAAAACGAAGCAGGAGGCTCATCTCCGCTGCCTTTCGGAAACCGGCTGCTTCGATTCCCGGGAACAGGAATTCTATCTCTTTTATAGCAAAAGTCCCGCTGTCTAACCGGGCGAAAATCCCTTCTGCCCGGTAAACGAATTCATCGCCGTCGAGATACAACGTTTCGATTGTTTTTTTGCCTTCGGCGACCAGGGGGACCCGCGGCGCGGGTACCCTATAAGGGGTGTTATCTTCGCTTTTATTGAACCATTGACCATTGACCATTGACCTTTGTTCATTGTAAAAGCCCCCTGGATCCCCCGCAAAACTTTTGCTTAATTCCCTATTACCCGAATAACGGTGTGCGGTTTGGCCCGGTTTCCACTTAATTAAACGTTTGCTGTCTTCGCGGCAGAAAAAATAAACTCCTTCTTCACGGGCGAAACTCTCTTCGCTGAGACAGAAGCGGGGCTTGTCTAAATAAGGCGCTCCGGCAGTAGGACAAAAAGTGCGGCAGTTGCCGCAGGCATTACAAAAATCAACCATATGCAAAACCTGGTGTTCTTGTTCTACCTTGAATAATTCTCCATCTTGAATAACGATTTTTTCTCCCTGCCGCACTGCTTGCTGCAAACGGTATTCCACCGGTTCGATGCGGTAAGAAATATTAGCCCGGTTAGGACACACCGAAACACACACGTCACATAGTTGATCGCAAGAAAGACACCTGCCTGCTTCTTTTACTGCTTCCGTTTCGGAAAAATCAGCCCGGTAGGTTTCAAAGTTTTTTCGTTTTTGCGGGGGTAGTTCTTGCGGTTCTATTCCGTATTCTCTTTTTGCTGCCTGTCGTTGTTGAACCGGGTCATCTGCCGCGCAGCGGCTTATTGGAAGTTTTTGGAGGTCCAGGAACCTTTTTTCAAAAAGGTTCTTGGCCGCCGGAGGCAAAATGCGTTCTGCTGCTTTCCTGCCGTCAGCGACAGCGGTAATCAGGTTTCCCGGCCCGTGCAGCGCATCACCGCCGAAGAAGATAGCCTGCTTATTGAGTTCACCTCCGGCCTGTTCTTTAGTTTCCCTGGCCTGTTTTCTGAGAGCTGCGCCCGCGGATTTTTTCAATTTTCGAGTAGGTACAAAATCGCTGCTTTTTAAAAGTTCGGCGGTGGCGGCACTGTCGAGAAAATCCAGGTCTACTTGCTGGCCTACGGCACAAATAATCCTGTCGAAATAGAGATCGAATAAAGAATTTTCGATAGGCAGCGGTCTTCTCCGGCCCGATCTATCTTTTTCACCTAATTTCATTTTAGAGCATGTGAGCTTTAGGTCCGCGCCAGCACCAGCGCCCGTTTTTTCGATGGAGATGGGGGCGGTTAATTCCAGCAGCCCGATGCCTTCGTGCTGGGCCGCTTCTATCTCTTCTGTGCAGGCAGGCATCTCGGCCCGGGTGCGGCGGTAAATAATTGAAACTTCCCCTTTTTCCCCGCTCAGGCGGTAGGCGGTACGCGCCGCATCTACCGCGCTGCTGCCGCCGCCGATGACCGCTGTTTTTTCGGCGGGAGAGATTTTTTCGCCCCGGCGCACCGCGGCCAAAAAGGAGAGAGCATCGTTTACATTTTCTAAGTTTTCTCCCGGTATGTTCAGGCGGCTGCTGCGCCCTGCGCCCACGCCTATAAAGATATAATCGTTCTCTTTTTTCAGATCGTTAAATAATTTCTGATCTACCCTGGTGTTATAATGGATGTTGATGCCCGTGTGTTCGATGCGGCGTATATCCTGTGTGATATCTTCTTGACGCAGCCTGAAAGCGGGAATCGCCCGGGCAGCCATGCCGCCGGGGAAAGCCTCGGCTTCATACACTTCCACGGCGAAACCGCCGAGAGCTAAAAAATAAGCACAGGAGAGTCCCGCCGGCCCGGCCCCGATGACTGCCGCCTTAAGGCCCTTTTTGGGAACCGGCTGTATTTGCGGTTCCTTTTTATGATTTGTTCTTATGAAGTTTTTAATTTCCCGGATTTGCAGCGGGTTATCGTAATTGATGCGGGTGCATTTGGACATGCACTGGTGGTCGCATACCATGCCTGTAATAGCCGGGAAAGGATTGGTTCTAAGAATGACCTCTAAAGCTTTATCGAAATCGCCTGCCGCTGTATGGCGCATATAGGAAGGCACTTCCTGGTGCGTCGGGCAGGTGGTTGAACAGGGAGCCTGGATGCAGTCGAAAGGAGTTAGCTCCCGGTCTGTTTTGATCGACTGATCCCCTAAGAAGCTTTTTTGATAGCGCGGGTCTTCCAGCACTTCGGCAGCGTATTGCTTTAGATTCCGGGATGCCGTTTTTTGGATATCCCGGTTGATTTTTGTGCTTTGGCCCTGCCGCGCAGCGGCTAAACAGAAGTTTTTGGAGGTCCAGGAACCT
>JAGLSW010000987.1 GCA_023135565.1 Candidatus Aminicenantota bacterium
AAAGGTTTTTGGCCGCCGGAGGCAACAACTAATTAAGCTTTTGTCTGCGCTTTTTATGATGAGTAACGGCCCTGCGGTGCACTTCGTCCCTGATCTCCTGGAACAAAAACCGCTGCGCCGATCCGCGTGGAAAAACCACCGAACCACCATGTTCGAGATAAATCCGCTCCTCTCCTTTCGCTATAGAAACAACATCCGCGGTGATACCGAGTTCTTGCTTAACCTGGCGGGCCGCGCTTAACTGCGCCCTGCCGCCGTCTATCAAAAGCAAATCGGGAAAATTCTCTTTTTTCTTGAAACGCCGCCGCAAAACTTCTTGTAGGGCCGCCGTATCACCGGGCGCGGCTGCTTTAATAATATAACTCCTATACCCTTTCCTGTCCGGCTTACCTTGCAAAAAAACGACCGCTGCGCCGACTCTTTCCCGCTCGGCAAAATGCGAGATATCGAAACCTTCGATCTTTTCGGGAAAGTTTTTTAATTTGAGGGCTTCTTTCACTTTGCCGCCTACCACACTAAAACGATTGCGGCTGACATAAAGATTCAGGTTCTTGATAGTTAGGTCGAACATGCGCTTCTTATCGCCGCGCTGGGGGATTTTGATCGTCACTTTCTTTTTTACCAATTGGGAAAAAAGGTCCTCGATGTACTCTTTGTCCGCCGGGAAAAAAGGGACCAGTACCTGCGGCGGGATGTTCTCCCGCCTGTAAAAAGAGATCAAAAAATCCTTGAGAATATCTTCGGGCCGGGTACTGAAGGCGCTGAAATTAAAGAATTCCCGGCGCTTGACCCGGCCTTGCAGCACCGAAAAAAGAATAATAAAACAATCGTCCCGGTCTTCATGATACACCGCGGCAACATCATAATCGTTCCTGCGCACCGAGGAAATATAAGAATCCAGCGTAAACTGCTCTATCAGTTCGATGTCCTCTTTGATCTGCTGGGCTGCTTCAAATTCCAACTGCCCGGCTTTAAGCTTCATCCGCTGCTTAAGTTTTTTTAGTATGCCGCTTTTGTTTCCTTTCAAAAACTCCACGGCTGCCGCTGCGTCTTCCCCGTAGGCCGCGGCGTCGATGCGACCGGCGCAGGGCCCGGAACACCTGTCGATATAAAAATATAAACACAAACGCCCACGCTTAAACACACTATCGGAACAGGCCCTGATTTTAAAAAGCCGGCTGACAATGTCTATCAGGCCCCTGGTCCTGCCGGAGTGGGTAATAGGGCCGATATAAAAATTCTCCCTTTTTACCTGCCTGTTGAAATAGACGCCGGGATAATCGTGGGCGGTGGTGATTTCGATGCAGGGAAAACTCTTATCGTCCTTTAATTTTATATTAAAAGGGGGTAGATAGGTATGGATAAGATTGTACTCTAAGTGCAGAGCGTCCTTCTCGTCGTCTGTGACAATATACTCGATGTCCCGGGCCCGTTCTAAAAGATTCTCTATAATAAGATTACTTTTCTCTTGAAAATACTGCCCCACCCTTTTGCTTAAATTTTTTGCTTTCCCGATGTAAAGAATCTTTTTCTTAGACTTAAACAGGTAAACACCGGGTTTTTCGGGAATATCTTTTTTACTTTTTATCACCTGACGGGGGTATTCGTTTTATCTTTTTGGTTTTTTTGGCTTTTTCGGCTGCCCGTGCCATTTTTTGAGCTTTCTTCGCTAATTTGGATTTGGGATAATTGTTCATCACCCGCTGGAAAAAAGAGAGCGCCAGATCATAGTCGTCCATAATAAAATAGGTGCGCCCGGCATAGTAAAAATTTTTGTCCATGGCTGTGAATTCCGGGTACTTGTCCATCACCTCTTTAAACCGGGTAATCGCCCCCGGGAAGGCTTTCATCCTAAAATTGGCAACACCGATTTTGTAAGTGTGGGAAGCCAGGTTATGCCTGCATTTGGTAATGTGTTTTTTGGCTTCCGCGGCTTCTTTTGTGCCCGGGAACTGTTTAATCATATTTTCGAAATGCTTAAGCGCAATTCCTGTGCTGGACTGGTCCCGCCCCGGCTTTTTGGTCTGCCGCAGGTAACACACGCCCACTCGATAGCTGGCATAAGATGCGTCGGGGGATTGGGGATAAAGGTTGACATAGTCCTGGTACTCGGCCGCGGCCATCACAAGCGACGATGAGCCCCGCTCCTTGAAGAATGAGTCCGCGATGCCGATCTTTCCCAGCCGTGCATACACACTGGAAGGGTACAACTGCATTACTTCTTTAAACAATAGCCGGGCTTTTTCGGGGCTCCTTTTCATAAACTTTTTAGCCTGCTCATAAATATCTTTGGCTGTAATGCCTACCGGGGTTACGGTAACCTCTTTTTTAGGCTTGCAGCCGCTTATAACCAACAATGTCAAAACCATAATTATCAAAATACTTTTTTTCATTCTAAGCTCCATCTATTTGATTTAATATTTCAGTTAGTGTCTGTTTTATGTTTCCCGAACCGTAAAGGTAAGTGCCGATAACAAAAAGATCGTTTCCCGCTGCTTTTAAAGCGCCGGCATTTTCCAGGTTAACGCCGCCGTCTACCTGGATAAGACAGTCTCCTACCCGTTGGATTTCCTTTTTTAAGCGGGACACTTTTTCCAGCGTGGAGGCGATGAATTCCTGTCCGCCGAAACCGGGATACACGCTCATCAGCAGGACATAGTCGATATCCTTTAAATATGGGAACACCGACTCTATGTCCGAGTCGGGATTTAAAACCAGGCCGGCTTTAGCGCCGTTTTTTTTTATGGCGGCGATATGTTCCTTTGTTTGCCCGGTTTCGATATGGATGGATATCCAATCGGAACCGGCTTTAGCGAACCAGGGGATCATCCGGCCCGGGTCGCTTACCATCAGGTGGGAATCGACCTTAAATTTAAATTTCGCTTTGATCGCTTTCACCGCGGCTGGGCCGAAAGAGATATTTTCCACGAAGTGACCATCCATTACATCTAAGTGGATAAAGTCGATTTTATTTTTTTCGAATTGCCGTAATTTGTCTTCAAGATCGAAATAGTCGGTGGATAATATAGAAGGGAAAACCGGGTTCATTGACTTACCTCAACGCTTATCAAATTTTTCGAGTTAATTTTGTGGCCCGGCAGGGGGTGTTGGTTGATGATGAATCCCGGTTCGGTATCGGGATAAAACACTTCGGTTATCTGCGCTACTTTAAAACCCCACTGCTCAAACATAATCAATACTTTCGCCACTCTCCGGCTGATCACGTCGGGCATTATATAGGATTTTCCCCGCCGGCCGCGGTTGACAAGCAGGTCGATTCCCGAACCCCTACCTACTTTTGCCCCGGCCGGTAAAGATTGTGAAATAACCATGTCGCCGGGCATATTATCTGCTTCTATATAGGACACATATTGTTTTCTAAGGTCGTTTTCTTCTAATATTTTTTCTGCTTCTTTGACCTGGTAATTGGTCAGGTCCGGCACCACCACTTCGACCAATCCTGAAGTCACATAGATAGTGACGATGGATTTCTCTTTTATCCTGGCCCCGGGCAGGGGGCCCTGGTTGATAATGGTGGCCGGTTTGAAATTCTTGTCGTAATTAACCGTTATCTTCTTAAGATAAACGCCTGTTTGGGAAGCGATTTTATATGCCTCGAGCAAACTTTTGCCCATCAAATCGGGGGCCGGCATTTCCTCGCCTTTGATTAGAAAGCTCATGGTAAAAAAAACCGCTGCGATCAATATCAGCGTGTAAAATATAATTAAGCTGAACACTTTCGATAAAAGTAAAAATTTCTTTTTCATAGGTTCTAAATTTATCACATAAACCGCTTTATTTCAAGGAGAGGCGATTGAACTTTTGCCTTTTTGTCTTTTTTTTGGTATAGTAATACCTCTACCGTTACACAGCGGTAAAAAACAACATATCGAAAACAGGAGTAAAACATGAGAAAAATAATATTAACCTTATGTGTACTTTTCCCGGCAGCGCTGCTATTTTGTCAAACCACGCCGGACGCGCAGGACGGGAAAGAGAAAACTCTTACCACCCGGAAAGAAAAAGTAAGTTATACCATCGGTTACGATATGGGCGAAAGTTTTAAAGCCTTCGCCTCCGAAGTGGACCGGGAGGTCCTGGTCCAGGGGCTGCGCCATGCGCTGACCGGGAAAGCTCCGCTTCTGTCTGCTGAAGAGATAAAAGCAGTGTTAGAGGTTTTTTCCCGGCAGTTAGAGAAGAAGCACCGGGAGGACAAGAACATCCTCGGTGAGAAAAACAAACGGGAAGGTGAGGTTTTTTTGCAGGAGAATGCGAAAAAAGAGGGCATAGTGACTACGAAGAGCGGGCTGCAGTATAGGATTATCAAAGAAGGTACAGGCGCTCAGCCCGGGCCTTACGATATCGTCACCGTTCACTTTGTGGGCACTTTGATCAACGGCACCCGGTTCCACAGCACATACAAAGCAGGCAAACCTGCCGTGTTCCCGGTAATAAAGGCTTTTTCCGGTTGGGCGGAAGCGCTGCGGAAAATGAAAGTGGGAGCCAAATGGCAGTTATTCATACCCCCTGATCTGGCTCATGGAGAGAAAGGGCTGGGCATCATCGGTCCCCATGCGGTTATTCTTATGGAGTTAGAACTGCTGGCTGTCGCCCCCCCGGAGAAAGAAGGAAAAGAGAAACCGCCGGGCAACGTTAAAGATAAATGAGAAACCGGCGGGCTGAAGAATATCGAACACCGAACACCGAATATCGAAGGAAAGCGTGACGATTCTTTGTTATTTAGAGTCCCCGGCGGGCGGTTAAAACTGGTTGTATAGTAATTTGGAATGGCTGTAGAAGCGATTATTTTTGATTTCGGCAATGTGATTTGCAGTTTAGACAATAATATCTTCCTGCGCCGCATCGCGGAATTCACCCCGAAATCTTTTGTTGAGCTGCGCCGTTCGGTTTATGAAGAATCGCGGCTGCCCTGGTTGTATGAGACCGGGGAGATCGATTCCCGGTGTTTTTTCGAGGGTATAGTCGAGTTGTGCGATCTGAAAATATCGGAAGAGGAATTTATCCGCGCTTATACCGGTATATTTACTCCTATTCCCGCCACTTTTGACCTGATAAAAAGTTTAAAACCTAATTATAAGCTGGGGCTGCTTTCCAATACCAGCGAGTGGGATTTCGAGTATGGCATAAAGCCTATCGAGGTGTTTGATTTATTTGATGCGGTCAGTTTATCTTACGAAGTGAAAGTTATGAAACCCGGGGCGAAGATATTCGAGGATATGTTGGATAAGTTAGGCATGGAACCCGGGCGGTGTGTATTTTTCGATGATATAGAGGAGAATGCCGCCGGGGCCCGGCGGGTGGGCATGGCGGCGTTTCTTTACAGCGGTCATCAGACCCTGCTGGCCGGTCTAAAAAGCCTGGGCGTTGAAGTATGAGAGATTTGCCTCCGGCGGGGGTGCGGCGCACCCAGCCTATTAGCCGCTTCGCGGCAGGGGCAGCGTGTGAGCG
>JAGLSW010000988.1 GCA_023135565.1 Candidatus Aminicenantota bacterium
ACAAAACTTCTTATGATTTAGAATCGAAAGCGCTCACACGCTGTCCCTGCGGCGAAGCCCCTTATAGGGCGCCCGCGCCGCGGGTTAGCTGCCGGGGATGGTTTCATCGTCCCTGATTTTGGGGGCAATGGCAAAACCGGTAAAACCGTACAACAGAGCAAACACAAATCCTGAATAACACATCACCGCCCAGGGGGCATAGGCGGTAGTCGGCACGCCTAACGTACCGGCCATAAACACCCCGGCAATACTCCAGGGAATCAAAGGCACTACTACAGTGCCGCTGTCCTCCGTGGTGCGGGAGAGATTTTTAGCGGCCAGGTTGTGTTTCTTATAGGCCGGGGCAAACAACTCGCCGGGGATCAGGATAGATAAAAAAGAACTGCCTGTCATTAAGGCCGTGGCTATAGAGGCGGCTACCGAAGAAGCGATGATTTTGCCGGGATTGTCGGCCACACGCAGCAGCCGTTCTAAGATCACGTCCAACATGCCGGTGTGCTGCACGATACCGCCGAAAGCAAAGGCGCAGAAAGCGATCAGGGTGACATGCATCATGCTCGACATGCCGCCCCGGCTCAGCAGGGTATCTACCAGGATTTCGCCTGTTTTGGACTCGAAACCGGTCACTAACGAGCCTATGGCAGTCTGCAAATTCAATTTTTGAATCAAAATAGCCAGGAAAACCGCGGTTCCGGACGAAAGAAACATATTCGGTATCACCGGTTTTTTGCGCACCGCCGAGTAGAGAGTAATGGCCGGAGGCAGCAGTAACAGCCAGTGAAAAGAGAAATTGGCGCGGATGGTTTTTAGAATCAGGCCGGTTTTTATCAGGGAGACGCTGCCGCTACCGCCACCACCTGAAGTTAAACCCAGGAAAAAATAAACCCCTAAACCCAACAGCCAGGCCGGTGAGGTGGTCCACAAAGTATGGCGGATATGGTCGAAGAGGTTGCTGCGGGCGGCGATGGGGGCCAGGTTGGTGGTGTCTGAGAAAGGCGAAATCTTATCTCCGAAATATGCTCCGGCTACGATAGCTCCGGCGGCATGGCCTAAGGGAATATTCAAGCCGTGGGCGATGCCCATAAAGGCCACGCCGATGGTGCCTACCGTGCCGTAGGAAGTGCCGGTGACTACGGAAATAATACTGCATACGATACAGGCCGTCACTAAGAAGAACTTAGGAGAGATGATTTGCAGGCCGTAGTAGACCAGCATGGGGATTGTGCCGCAGGCGATCCAGGAACCGATCAACGCCCCCACCACGATTACGATTAGCATGGCGGGCATTCCTTTCATCATGCTTTTGATGATGCCTTCTTCCAGGTCTTTGTAGGTATAGCCTAAGCGCAGGGCGATCAGGGCGGCCACCGCGGCAGCGGCGATCAGCAGCACTTCGGCTTTCAGGCGCAGCAGCCCGTACCCCAATCCTAAGAATACAGCGATAGCCAAAAGCGGCATCAAGGATAAAAAGAAAGAAGGTTTTTTTTTGCTGGATTCGACATTTTTGTTCTTCATTTGTTTATTTTACTATAATTATTGGAAATATCAACCCTATCCGTGGTATAATAAACCCGTGAATATCTATAATAGGTTACAGCCTTCGGCGAGTCAGAACCTTTTTGAAAAAAGGTTCCGACACCTCCAAAAACTCTTATTAAGCCGCGCTGCGGCAAAGGAAGAGTATTTTTCAAGTTAGAAGAAATAAAATGAATACAAATAAAATTTATAAAACGATAATTTTCTTTTTGTTAGTACTGATTATCGTTTCCTGCTCCGGGCTGAAACCGCTAAAATTAGACCCCGATTCCAGGGAGTTTTACAACTACGCCCAACACCTGTTTACCAAACATGAAGGCCATATTTTCAGGAACCTAAATACAAAAGAAGCGCGGGAAAAATTCATCGGGAACTTCTGGAAAATTCGCGATCCCGGCTCCGGCATCAACGAATTTAAAGTAGAAATCGAAAGAAGAATCGAATATATCAAAAAATATTTCAGGGAAGGACATATGCCCGGCTGGAAAACCGACCGGGGCATGATCTACTTAGTGTTGGGGCCTCCTTTCGACCAAACTACGGGCACGGTGCTGACCAACAGCCGGATGCTGAGCTATATTCACTGGTTTTATGGCCTGTACACCGGGAGCGATTTGTTTATCCGCTTTATCGGCAGCGACAGCGACGGGATTTTCCGTTTAGACGTCATGCACACCTCTTTAGATTTGCTCAGTAAATTAGAGGACATGAAGTACCAGGTGTTAAGTAAAGAGAGCGATATTTTTGAAAAAACGAAAATGCGCTTTAATGCGGTTTATGACGGCAGCGCGGCGAATTTAAACATCTTTGTCAACCCGGACGGCGTTATTTTCGAGCGGAAAGAAGATAAAGTAACGGTGAAATTCAGGATCAAGCTGGTGGTTTACCCGGAGAAAGGGGATTTTTTCAGGCAGGAAAAGACCCTGCTCCTCGAGCTGCGGGAAGAGGAAGTGACCGGCAAAGGTAGTAGAATTGCCATCCCCATACCGCTGCAATTAGATAAAGGAAAGTACAAAGTAGACGTACTGGTTACCGATTTGTTCGGTGACAGGACCAAAAGAAAATTCATCACTATAAAGCCCCGCAGTGCGGGGAGCCTATAAGGGACTGCTTGCCCCGTGCGCACGGGGAGGCGATAAGCGGCTCCGCCGCAAGAGGCAGCGTGTGAGCG
>JAGLSW010000989.1 GCA_023135565.1 Candidatus Aminicenantota bacterium
AGGCAAGTCTGTTTTAGTTTTTTCCGGAACTGAACACTTACACAAATTAAAATTGCAAAAAGCTCGGAAGTATGATATTATTTCAGTGTGTAGAAATTTCGATGTTTTAAGACGTTTTTCCAGGTCGAAGCATAAAAAAAAGCCACCTGGCGGTGGGAACTTGAGTTATGTAAGACATCCGGCTCATTACCGCCATGTAATGGCAAGAGCGGAGGTAATTTAAAAATAAAATGATAAGAGTGCTAAGAAAAGACGGTATGGAAATTCTGCTGAATACAGATTTGGTCAAAGCCATAGAAAAAGAACCGGAAACAGCAGTCACATTGACTACAGGCGAAAAAATTTGCCTGAAAACCACACCCGGCGATGTACTGCAGAAAATAGATGCCAGCAGGCAGGGAATCAGGGAAGAGGAAAGAGCAAACCGGAGAAAGCCGGACAAGAAACCGGACAGGAAATCGGATAGAAAATCGGATAGAAGACCGGATAGAGGAAGAAGATAAGAAGAACGCTGAACCTGAAAAAGTAACGGCCAACGGCTTGATTTTTAGGTTGTTCTAAAGTAAAATTTCCATATGAACGATTATTATACGATTCTCGGTGTGGGCAAGAAGGCATCCCTTTCTGAAATAAAAAAGGCCTATAGAAAATTAGCCAGAAAACACCACCCCGACCTGAACCCCGGCGATAAAGCGGCGGAAAAAAAATTCAAAGAGATCAACCAGGCTTACGAAGTACTGAAAGACCCGCAAAAAAGAAAACAATTCGATACTTTCGGCAATTTAGGAGGAAACTCCCGCCAGACCCGGGACTTCTCCAATTTCGAAGGTTTCGATTTTAATTCCCCCGGGTCCAGCAGTTTCGGCGATATATTCGAAACCCTTTTCGGCAGCAGGCAGTCGCAAGCAAGGGGCCGGGAAAGAAAACCTGAACCCGGCGAAGATTTACTCTATTCCATGAACTTAGGATTTTTAGACGCGGCCGTAGGACTCGAAACCCCGATCCAGGTGGTAAGAAAGGAGAAATGCACAAATTGCGGCGGTAAAGGCATCGAAGCCGGTTCCGCGAAGGAAACCTGCCCCACCTGCAAAGGGAGCGGCAGGGTCGAAAAACAAACCGGTTTTATGAAGTTTGCCTCCACCTGTATGCAGTGCGGCGGCAGCGGTTACTTACCCGGCAAAAATTGCTCATCCTGCCACGGGGAAGGTCGAGCCGATAAAGTAACGAAGATAAAAGCAAGAATACCCGCCGGCGTGGAAAACAATGCCAGGGTCAGGCTGGCCGGGAAAGGTAATGCCGGCAGGTTCGGAGGTCCCGCCGGCGATTTGATCATCACTATCAATGTCTCCCCCCACAAATTTTTCAAAAGAAATGGGGCAAACCTGGACATAGTGGTGCCGGTAACTTACTTAGAAGCTGCTTTAGGGGCAAAGATCGAAGTGCCCACCCTGGATGGTCAAGCCCTACTGAAGATCCCGCCATCTACCCCTTCGGGCCGCAAGCTGCGTTTAAAAAACAAAGGGATCATCAATCCCAAGACCAAAAACAGGGGCGACATGATGATCGAGATAAAAATTGTCCCCCCCCCGGTAAAAGACATCGAGGTGAGGCAATTATTAAAAGATATCGAGAAGAAAGCCCCTTATAATCCAAGGACAGGATTAGAATTATGAAAGGAAACACCTATTTAATTTCCGCGGTTGCGTCTAAATATAATATACACCCGCAGACATTAAGGTTGTATGAGCGGGAAGGGCTGTTGGTCCCCTCCCGGACAAAGGGAAATACCCGGTTTTACACGGATGAAGACTTAAAAAAGCTTGAGTTTATACTTAATCTTTCCCGGGAAATGGGAGTCAACCTGGCCGGTATCGAAATCATTTACAACATGAAGAAAAAAATGGAGAAGATGCAGGAAGAGTTCGGGAATTTTTTGGAAGAGTTGAAGAAAGAATTCTTTTCGGGGCGGGAGAATCTTTTCGAGCAGAAGAAGAAAAGCGCCCTGGTAAAATTCTCGTCTTCGAATGTGGCATTATTTAAGGAAGATGGCAAAAAATAGGAAATCTCTCGATTCGTTGACTTTGTATTTTCAAAGTGTAAACAAGATATCTCTATTGTCCCCGGAGGAAGAGCGGGAGTTGATCATCAAAGCCAGGGACGGGGATAAAGATGCCTTTGAAAGAGTGATTGTTGCCAACCAAAAATTGGTAGTAAAGGAAGCCTTAAAGTATTATTTCAAAGATGATAATTTCCTTGACCTGGTGAATGAAGGCAACAAAGGACTTATCGAAGCTTTAAAGAGATTTGACCCGGCCCGGGAGAACCGGTTTTACACTTATGCCATGTGGTGGGTAAGGAGTGAAATACGGCGGTATTTATCGAAAAACCAGAAACTGATTTCTTTTCCCGATATTTTTTATAATGATTATCTCAATTTTAAGAAGACCTATTTTAATTTAAACAAGACGTTAAAGAGGCGGCCCACTGAGAAAGAATTGTCCGAAGAATTGAAAATACCGGTTAAAAAAATCAAGTTAATGATGACAGTTCCTGATGAAATCGTTTCTTTAGATAAGAGTGTTTCCAATGGTGGCTCCGCCAAGCTCTCTACTATTTTGCCCGACCACACGACGCTCGATCCGCAGAAAACTTTGATCGGATTAACCACCCGCGACTTAGTACGCGAAGATATTGCCGAGGAGTTGACGGAGAAAGAAGCGGAAGTTATAAAACTCAGGTATGGTTTCGAAGATGAAGACCCGTTAAAATTGAGAGAGATTGCCCGGCGCATGAGTTTGAGTCCCGAGGGTGTCCGGCGCATCGAATTAAAAGCCCTGAAGAAGCTCAAGAATAAAATGCAGCAGCAGGGGATTTACGGAGTATTAAATTGAAAGAGCCGGTTTGTCCCAAATGCAATGGCATGGGTTTGGAGGAGTTTAAGGATGGTGATAAGGTGTTTACGCGCAAGTGTGATTGCCGGGCTGTGGATACCTTATTATCGAAATGCAGCAAAGCCAACATCCCGAAAAGGTTCATCGGCTTCGATTTGCGAAGTTATTATCCTGATACAGATAACCCATCACAAGAAAGAGCTAAAAATGCTGTGCGGCAATTCATCGATGATTATCCGTCTGTAGAGACGGGGCTTTTACTTCACGGATCCATCGGGTTAGGAAAAACACAATTACTTTGTTGTATTGCCGTAGAAGTCATGAAGAAATTCGACCGAATAGATGTGTTTTACATTGACTGGAACGATTTAATCAGGGTGATGCGCAGCGGTGAAGGGCATGAAACCCGGGATTTTGAACGTATTAACAGGTTGGTAACTAAGTTGGTGGAGGCTGATTTATTACTCTTCGATGAGTTGGCTGCACATAAGGTCAGCCCCTGGGTTTCCGACTATATATATTATATAATTAATAGAAGATATAATGAAAAAAAAATAACCGTTTTTGCAACTAACTTCTACGATAGTAGTGAACGGGGGCAGGAAACCCTGACGCAGAAGATCGGTGACCGCATCAGGAGCAGGTTATACGAAATGGCCAAAACCGTGGAAATCAAGGGCGTTGATTTCAGGCAAAAGCACCTGTAACCCCGCGGCGCAGGGAGCCTATGAGGAGCGTTTCTTAGGGTAGAAAAGCGCATCGCTAATCAAAAGTTTGGCTCCCGGCAGGGCCGCCGGAGGCTAAGTGAGTAGGTGCGCCGCGGCCCCCAACGAAAAATCGGACTGCTTAAAAGATGAGCCGTACCGTGCACTTTTTGACCTAAGCGCAGCTTCGATTTCCAGAGCAAACCCAGGTTTTTTTTGAGGCTTGATATTTTGGTTTAAATAGTATAATATATAGTAGAAAATGGATTCATTAATGAAATGAGGTATTAAAAATGGGTTTGGTAAAAATAAAATTTGAGATACCGGAGGAGATACTTTACTCCCTGAACGAAAGTGTGACCGGTTTTGCTGCGCAGATGCGTTTATTAACAGCCCTGCAGTTATTCAAAGACCACAAGTTGTCTTTGGGAAAGGCAGCGGAATTATCCGGGTTAAACAAAGAGGGCTTCATATTCGAACTTGATAGATATAAAATCCCCTTAATCGACTATGACGCGGCGGAATTGGATGAAGAATTATCAAGGTTTGAGAATGTTGGTCATTGCTGATTCATCGCCCCTGATCGGGTTTGCTATCTTAGGCAAGCTCGATATATTGAACAGGATTTTTGAAGAAATTTTGGTGCCGCAGGCTGTTTATCAGGAAGTTACCGTTTTGAGTAAACCACATGCGGAGACTCTAAAATCTTTTCTCAAAGAGAAGGTAGAAAAGGTAAAAAACGATGTCGCCGTACATGTGCTGAGAACTGAATTAGATCTAGGGGAAGCAGAATCGATTGTACTGGCAATAGAAAAGAAAGGGGATATTTTGATAGATGACCACAAGGGTAGAAGGGCTGCCAAAGCGAGTGGTTTGGAAGCCATCGGGACAGTCGGTGTACTTTTGCAGGCCAAAAAATTAAATTACATTGTCGAGATCAAGCCCTTATTAGACCGGTTGATAAATAATAAAATGAGAATTGGGGAAACTCTTTACAACAGGGCTTTAGTATTGGCTGGGGAAAGTTGATACGATCTTTTATCCCGGACAAAGTCGATTTTGTCGGCAAACTTTCACGAGGAGGGGCGTCGCCCCGCGCTGCGGGCTTGTTTTTGCTATTTCCCGGACTTATGTGGTATAATGTCCTCGCTGCAGCGCGAGTTTTAGAAAGCCTTAAAGCCCTGTGCAGCAATTAATTAGGAAACAAAGAAAATGCCGCTTCATCACGAATTTATTAAAACAGCCAAAAAATATGGTAAAAAGTTTGCTGTCATCGACCGCACCTTGAACCGCAAAGTAACTTATACGAAAGCCCTGATCGGCGCTCTAATCCTCGCTAAAAAAATAAAAAAATTCAAGGATGGCTTTACCGGGGTGATGATCCCCAATTCCGCCGGTTCCCATCTCACTACCCCGGCAGTGGTAATGGCCGGTAAAGTCCCGGTTATGATTAACTACTCCACAGGCGCAGCAGACAATTGCCTTTATGCCCAAAAAAAATGCGGTTTCAAAACCATTATTACTTCCCGCGCCCTACTGGAAAAAATAAACTGTCCCTTAGTGCCGGGCATGATATTCCTGGAAGACATGATGGCCGGGATTTCCACTAAAGATAAAATTTCCGCTGCCCTGAAAAGCAAACTCCCGGCCAGGATGCTGCTAAAATCTCTACCCCACACCGCTGAGGACGATACTGTGGTGATTTTATTCACCAGCGGCAGCGAAAAAGAACCCAAAGCGGTGCAATTGACGCACCGTAACATCGCTTCCAATATCAGGGGCTTAAAAGAAGCCGGTAAATTAACCGCCGCGGACAGCATGATGTCTATACTACCGCTGTTTCACGTGTTCGGACACACCGGCAATTTCTGGCTCCCCTTAGTAATAGGAATGACTGCCGTCACCTATGCCAACCCCCTGGATTATAAAAAAATTCCCGGTATTATGCGGGAAGAACAGACCACCCTTATTGCCGCCACGCCCATCTTCCTGGCCGGGTACCTGAGAAATTCCCGGCCCGGTGATTTTGCTTCCGTCAGGCTAATGATCTCCGGGGCGGACAAAACCCCCAAATGGCTGCTGCAAGGCTACAAAGAGAAACATGATATCAACTTATTGGAAGGCTACGGCTGCACTGAAACCAGCCCGGTAATCACGGTAAATATCCCCGAAGCGTTCCGGCCCGGCAGTGCAGGCAGACCTTTGCCCTCGGTGCGAGTTAAGATAGTGAATATTAATACCGGCCGGGAATTGAAGCACGGGCAGGAAGGCAAAATCCTGACCAAAGGCGAAATGGTAATGAAAGGTTATTTCGACGATATCGAAGAGACGCTGCTGCGCATCCGGGACGGCTGGTATGAAACCGGCGACATGGGTTACTTAGATGAAGACGGTTTTCTCTGGCATACAGGCAGGCTCAAGCGGTTCGTTAAGATCGGCGGTGAAATGGTATCCTTAGTGAAAACCGAGGTAGAATTGGAAGCAGTTCTTCCCGAAGGCATCGACTGCTGCGTAGTGGAAGTGCCCGATTTTTTGAAAGGCGCCCGGATTATTGCCGCGGTAACAAAAGCGGTCGATAGAAAAAAGATAATAAAACAACTATCAGCCCGGCTGCCTGCCATTGCCCTGCCTAAAGAGTTTGTCGTCATCCCCGATTTGCCTAAAATGGGCAGCGGGAAAATTGATTTTCGCACCATAACCGATATGGTGCGCCGGGAGAGTTAGCCCGGGCCCGCGGCACCAACCCGTAGAACCATCCGAAACTTTTTTTTATTCGGATACAAATACAAATAAATAAAAGTTTTTCGGGGGTCCAGGGGGTTCCCACTGGCGTGGGAGCGGCACACCGCACTTTCCAAAAAAGCCCCCTGGTCGCCGAAGGCAAAATCAATGTTTTGCAAGACCTGGAATATTAAAACCACGAGGTGCTGATTTATGCTGAAAATAGACAGAAAACCTAATCTCTTAGAAGGAAACCTGCTGAAAACCATTATTAAGTTAGGTTACCCGGTGGCCCTGGCTTCCTTTGTGCAAACCTTTTACAACTTAGCCGACACCTTCTGGTTAGGCAAGTTGGGCCGGGTGGCTCTATCCGCGCCGATTATTTCTTTTTATATCATTTTTTTTGTGGTTTCCCTGGCTATCGGTTTCTCCATGGCAGGCACCTCCTTAGTGGCCCAGTATACAGGCGCAAAACAAAAAGAAAAAGCCGATAAAACAACAGGAAACCTCCTGTTGTACATGTTTATTTTTTCGCTATTCTGCGCGGCCTTCGGCTTGATCTTCTCCGGCAAACTGCTGAGTTTATTAAAAACCCCAACCGAAGCGTTCAGCGCCACCAACTCTTATTTCAGGATAATGATGATGGGTATGCCTTTTGCTTTCCCGATTTTTGTTTACCAATCGGTGATGAACGGCTTCGGCGACACCAAATCGCCGCTTAAGATCGAGCTTATTTCCGCTTTGATCAACGTGGTGTTGGACCCCATACTCATCTTCGGCTGGTTCGGTTTCCCGGCTATGGGCGTACAGGGCGCTGCCCTGACCTCAGTTATCTCCCGGGGCGTCGCTTCGATTATCGGTGTCTACCTCCTTTTCTCCGGCAAAAAAGGGATAAAACTCAAAGCCAAACACCTGAAACCCGACCGGGAATTATTCCCCTTGCTGGTCAAAATCGGCATCCCCGCTTCTATCGGCATGTCCGGCGCTTCATTAGGATTTATGGTGCTGATGGGATTTGTGAACCTTTTCGGTACGCCTGTGGTGTCTGCTTACGGTATTGCTTCGCGGGTGATCCACTTTTTTACCATGCCTTCCATGGGCATCACCGCCGCGGTCACCGCCATAGTAGGTCAGAACTTAGGCGCAAATAACCTGGAAAGAGCAAAGGAGACGGTAAAAAAAGGAATTCATTTGATGATAGCCATCCTTGTCCCGGCGGTTGTGGCGATGGTTTTTTTCGGTAAAGCCATGACCGTATTTTTTATCCCCGGCGACCCTTTAGTGCACCGGTTAGGCCAGACCATGTTTTACATCATCTCCCCATCAGTACTGTTTTTCGGCCTGACAGCGGTGTTGAACGGCGCTTTCCAGGGTTCCGGTTATACCGTGCCGGTCATGGTTACCCACTTAGCGCGCATCTGGATATTCCGTATCCCCCTGGTTTATCTCCTGGCCATAGTCATATTAAAAGGGCCGGCGAATATCAACGCCTCTGTCGGCATCTGGTGGGCCATGTTTCTGTCTAATTTTTTGTCTTTCGTGATGATCCTGATCTGGTACTCCCGCGGCAAATGGGCCAAAGCAATTATCCCAGGAGAACAGGGGCCCTCTAAGGGGCAGACTTGATCTTTTATCAACCCGCAAAAATCGTATAACACGTGAATCGAAGCGTTTCGTTTAATAGAAGTTTTTGGAGGCGCCGGAGGCTAAGAGGGTGGGTGCGCCGCACCCCGGAGGCAATGGCACTGTGACTACAAAAAATTAGAAAAAACAAAATGCAGTATCTTCGATTTGAAAAGAAAAAAAGTCAAAATCACAATAATAACAAAGGATAAAAAGTAAATAGCGCCGCTCTCGAAATCCCTTTCTTTCTCCCGTTTTTTGCCGCCTGCTTTAATGTCGCCGGGAACAGGTCCTATTAACGGTTTATTATTTAATGTCTCTGTCTTCATTTTTTTCTCCATACTATTAAGACTGCCTGAAACCCATTTTGGTTGCTAAAATTTTAATTTAAAAAAAAAACGGTTTATTTTATCATCGCTTTGTCGTATAATTAGGCTTAAGTAAATAACATTCTTTATTAGGAGATTTACCAATGGAACTTAAAGAATCGATTTTGGAATTAATCCGGCGGGCAGCAACAGACCTCTCTCCCGATGTGGAAAAGGTCCTCTCAGATGCCTGCGACCGCGAGGAAGAAAATACTCCGGCCAAAAGTGTTTTTAACACCATCCTGGAAAATGTTCACATGGCCAGGGAAAAAAGCACACCTATATGCCAGGATACAGGCTCCCTTATTTTTTACATCGATTTCCCCGCAGGAGAAGCGGAGAAAAAATATCGCGAAGCCATCGAGGGCGCAGCCGAAGAAGCCACAAAACTTCAATACCTGCGCCCCAATGCCGTCGATCCCATCAGCGGCAAAAATTCCGGTAACAATATCGGTGTGAATGCGCCTTATATCCACTTCCACCAGTGGGATAAAGCCGAAACCCGCATCCGCCTGATGCTAAAAGGCGGCGGTAGCGAGAACGTAGGCACCCAGTACAAACTCCCCTTCCCGCCCCTAAAAGCAGGCAGGGATTTGAAAGGCGTCAGGAAACTGATCATCGACGCCGTCACCAAGGCACAGGGTTTAGGCTGCGCTCCCGGTGTAATCGGCGTTGGCATCGGCGGCGACCGGGTGACCTCTTTTGCCCTATCGAAAGAGCAATTTTTCAGGAAGATCGGGGAACGAAACCCCAATAAAGAATTGGCTGACCTGGAAGTACAGTTGTATGCTGATTTAAACAAATTAGGCATCGGGGCTATGGGTTTCGGTGGCAAAACCACCGTGTTGGAACTTTTTATCGAAGCCCAGCACCGGCATCCGGCAACCTATTTTGTTGCCATCTCATACACCTGTTGGGCTTTTAGAAGAAAGAGTTTGACAATTAAAAACGGCGAGGTGAGCTATGATTAAGTTAAAAATCCCCATTTCAGATGAAGAAATTCGTAAATTAAAAGTAGGCGACGCGGTGCTGCTTTCCGGGGTGATTGCCACCGGCAGGGACGAAGCTCATAAATTAATGATTGAAGAAAAACCCGATTTTATCCGCGACGTGTTGAAAGAATCGGTTATCTATCACTGTGGTCCTGTAGTCAAGCAGGATAAAAACGGCGTTTGGAGTTTTGTATCGGCCGGGCCCACCACCTCTATGAGGGAGGAACCCTATCAAGCCGACGTAGTATGTGAATACAACATCAGGGGTGTCATCGGCAAAGGCGGCATGGGAGCCCAAACCGCGGCAGGACTAAAAAAGTGCGGTGCTGTATATTTTCATGCCGTAGGAGGTGCCGGAACCCTGATTGCCGATGCGGTCAAGAAAGTCATCACTGTTCATAAATTAGAAGAATTCGGTACGCCTGAAGCTTTTTGGGTTATAGAAGTTGAAGACTTCCCACTGGTGGTGACCATGGATTCTCACGGCGGCAGTTTGCACAAAGAGATACTGGAAAAATCCCAAAAGATCGCCGAAGGACTCATGTAGGCCCACGGCGTGGGCACCCTATGAGGGGCGTTTTTGATTCTAAGCCCCACTCGCGCCCCGTACGCACGGGGAGGCGATAAGCGGCTTTGCCGCAGGGGCCGCGTTTGAGCGCTTTTGATTCTAAACCCCGTACGCACGGGGAGGCGATAAGCGGCTTCGCCGCAAGGGCCGCGTGTGAGCGTTTTTGATTCTAAATAATAAGAAGTTTTGATCAAACTTTTTCAAAAGTTTGG
>JAGLSW010000099.1 GCA_023135565.1 Candidatus Aminicenantota bacterium
TTGGGGCCGCCAAATGGCACTATTCAAGAGGGGAATTTTGGCTTTTCGCTCATCAAAAGCCTGTCTTTTTTTTGCTTTTTTCTTCGTGTCCTTCGTGTTCTTCGTGGTTTCATGCTTTTGCTTTTTCTCTGTGCCCTCTGTGGCTAATTTCATTGTAGGCAAGAACTGGATTACGTCATTCATCACTCATAAATCTATCCCGAAAATCCTTGCAATTATTTCTTCTATATGATAAAGTCTTTACCTGGATTAAGCCATTACATGGCGGGCGCTTACAGCGCGGTAATAATAACATGTTACCGTGTTTCAAAATTCCACCGTCAGGTGGTTTTCTTTTCAAGTTTGGTCCCTGCACTTACAGTACGGGAGCAAAAAACATGTTTTACGTGTTTCAAATTCTTACCGTCAGGCGGCTTTTTTCAAGCTCAATTTTGAAATAACTTTATTATTTTGGAGGTAACGACAACATGGCTCATGAAACAACAAGTACAAGCTTACCGGAAAATGCTTACCGGAAACTGGAACCGGGCGAAGAATATAAACCCGTTGTGCCGGGAAACGCCCCACTGCCGGAAGTGACACCCTATTCGGTAATATGGGGTATGGTCTACGCAGTGCTCTTTTCCCTGGCCGCGGCCTACTTAGGCCTCAAAATCGGCCAGGTGTTCGAGGCGGCTATCCCCATTGCCATACTGGCCGTGGGTTTTTCCACTTCCCTAAAAAGGAAAAACGCCCTGTCCGAAAACGTGATTATTCAATCTATCGGCGGCACTTCAGGACTTATCGTGGCCGGCGCTATTTTTACTATCCCGGGGTTGTACATCCTGGGCATCGAAGCCAACTTCGTACAGGTTTTTTTGGCTTCGCTTTTAGGCGGAGTTTTAGGAATTCTATTTCTCATCCCTTTCCGGAAATATTTTGTCAAAGATATGCACGGCGAGTTTCCTTTCCCTGAAGCCACAGCCATTACCGAAGTGCTGGTGGCCGGGGAGGCCGGTGGGAAAAAAGCCAAAATCCTGGTAAAAGCCCTGTTAGTCGGAGGTATCTACAACTTTATGGTGGAAGGCTTCGGCTTGTGGAAAGGGCGAGTCTCCACCATCATGTTCGATTGGGGTAGACATATAGCGGATAAAGTACGCTTAGAATTCACTTTTTTAACCGGCGCCGCGGTTATGGGATTGGGATACATTGTCGGTTTAAAATATGCACTCATTATCGCCAGCGGTTCTTTCCTGTCCTGGTGGGTGTTTATACCGGCCATATACTATATCGGCCAGTACAACCCCGAAGCTATTTTAGATGCGGCCAAACCTATAGCTGAAATGATGCCTTTAGAGATTTTCCAGGCATATGTGCAGCCTATCGGCATCGGCGCAATCGCCGCCGCCGGGCTTATCGGCATCGTCAAATCCAGGAAAATTATTCTCGGCGCTTTTAAACTGGCTGCCGTGGAACTTTTCGGCAAAACAAAGAGCAGCGGGGAAAGCGAAAAAACCGACCGGCTGCAGAAAGATATTTCCATGAAGTGGAACATGATCCTTCTTTTTTCTGCTTTATTGGGTGTTTTTGCTTTTTTCCTGATCGGCGTAGTAAAGGGCAACTGGTTTTATGCCTTAGTGGGGTTAGGCATCGTCATGGTGATCTCATTCCTGCTGACCACGGTGTCGGCGCGGGCTATCGCTATCGTGGGCACCAACCCGGTTTCAGGTATGACCTTGATGACCCTGATCGTTTCGTCGGTGATTTTGGTAGCCATCGGTCTAAGAGGAGACAACGGCATCCTGGTGGCCCTATTGATCGGCGGAGTGGTGTGTTCCGCTCTTTCCATGGCCGGCGGTTTTATCACGGACCTGAAAATCGGCTACTGGTTAGGCACCACACCGGCCAACCAGGAACGGCTTAAATTCTTAGGCACCCTGCTTTCAGCGGCTGCCGTGGGATTTGTTATTTTTATGCTGCACAAGACTTTCGGTTTCGGGCCGGGCAGTCCTTTGGAAGCGCCCCAGGCTTCGGCCATGGCAGCAGTTATAAAACCTTTAATGACAGGCAAGTCCGCGCCCTGGATACTATATATGGTAGGTGTGATTGCGGCCATCATATTGGAATTCGTCGGCGTACCGCCGCTGGCGTTCGCTTTAGGCATGTACTTGCCCCTGCACTTGAATACTCCTATCCTGGCCGGCGGTATTATCGCCCACTTAGTGACCAAAAGCAGCAAAGACGAAAAACTGCAAGCTGCACGAAAAGACCGCGGTACCTTGATTGCTTCCGGGTTTATTGCCGGAGGCGCTTTGATGGGAGTTTTGGCTGCTTTTATTACCTTTATCGGCAGGGAACTGCTAAAATTAGGAAAAGATTGGTCCTTAGCGAAAGCTGTGGGCACAGACGCATGGGAAGCCGGGAACTGCACCTTGTTCGGTTTCTTAGATTCCGAGATTTTGGGAGCGGTCATGTTCTTCCTGCTGCTGTACTATTTCTACTGGGATTCCAAAAGAGCCAAAGTCGACGTATAAAATAGAGGCGGTTTTTTATTGTCGATAAGCGTCGTTTTTTTCTTCCAGGTTAAGCAGAGCGAATGCTTGAATTCCACGAAAAAATGTTGTATACTTAAAAATACAGTAGAAAAGTGTTGTGTTTTGGGAATACAGTAGAAAAGTGGTGTATTTTGGAAATACAATAGAAAAGTATTGTATTTGAGGTTGACGAATGGCTGAAAAGTATTACGTAATGCTCATGGATGTCATCGGTTCCACCGCCCTGCCGAACCGGGATGAGGTGACCGAAAAACTTAACACAGCTATGGGTTGTATTAATAATACCTACGATAAAGACTTTCTTGCTCCATTAGAGATCACCCGGGGCGATGAGGTGGCGGGAGTATTGAAAACCAGTGTAAATACGTATAATATAATCACCATATTCAGGGAAGCCCTATTCCCGGTGGATATACGGACAATCCTCGTGTACGACATCCTCCGGTCAGGTCTTAACTCCCGAAGAAGCTCCATAATCGATGGCCCTGCTTTCCAACAAGGAAACTATATGATGATCCGTTTAAAGAAAACACAAAAAAATTTCACTTTAAATACAGGGCAACAAGAATTAGACCGGACTATAGAAGCCCTGATGAATTTAGTGTTATGGCAGTGGAGTACCTTTACTCCTTTGCAGCAAGAAATTATCCGACTTTACCAGGAGGTTAGAAACCAAAAGGAAGTGGCAAAACAGGTAGAACGCACCCAGCAGCAGGTTCAACGCACCCTGGCAAAGTGCCGTTGGGAATTGATCGACGCGGCGGAAAAGGCAGTAAAGGGGCTTTTTTTAAGTATAGAGAAGCAGCCAAAAAAAAACAGGATATTAAAATGATTGTTTTTATTTTAAAAGTAGTGATTATCGGTTTCGGTTATATCGCCGGCTATTTTATCGGAAGTTTCCTATTGAAGCGTATATTATTGTTCGTCGATCCCTCGATAAAGAAAGAAATCAACCCGGAAATTCGTAGAATCGGTAGTTGGATCGGCGCTTGCGAACATTTCTTGATCGTGACATTTGTGCTGATGAAAGAATACACGGCTATCGGGTTGATATTCGCCGCCAAAGAAATCGTTCGTTCTAAAAAAATAGAGGAGAAAGCATCTTATTATCTTTTGGGAACGCTCCTCAGTGTATCTTTTGCTATATTATTCGGTGTGTTGACCTGCGAGCTGTTAAAACTTATCGGTTAATTTTGACTGGGGAATACCGGGGTGGTCTAACCAGGCCCGCGAAGAAAAAACGGCGCCTACTTAAAAATACAACAGAAATGTGTTGTATTTTGGAAATACAATAAAAAAGCATTGTATTTGAGACCCGGTATTTTTATCAGGCCGGGCCGATGTGGCGCAGCTCACTACCGCAAAATACCAGCGCTAACTTAATCAACTTTGTCTTGCCGATAGTCCTTTCAAACCTCTTATCTCCACTGTACCGCCCCAATTGCAATTCAGCCTCTTTTTTTAACTGCTCCACCTTCTCTTTCTCTTTTTCCCGGTTTCCACTCCCCGGCTTCCGGTCTGCTTTCTTCATATACTTTATTTCTATAATATAGGAGTACTTAATGCCTTCATACCCGGCCAAAAACGGCTCCATCACGATATCGGCATACCCTCCGTTCAACTCCTTTTCCGAATGAACGACGAAATAATCGCTGAGACCTAAATATGCCAATAAAAATCCCTGGATCACTTTCTCCTCCCGGATAAAATCCCGCAAGGAAGTAGACTCTTTCATTTTCCCGGTGAGATAGTCGAAAAAAGCCTGCCAATTACCATGATAGGCCATGTCATGAAGCAAACTGCCGATCTTGCCGATATTTATATCCAAAAGCCCGGTCTCACGACTCACCCTAACAATATAATCATAATATAGAGTCTTTACCGTTTGATTGGGCATCTTAAACAAAGGTAAACCCTCTTTCTTGCCTTTTATGGTTAGCAAACCCAGGTAAAACAGCAGTGAAGTAAAATTTTCCGTGGATTCGATCTCTTCTAAAGGGAACCCCTTCCTTAACTTCGCGGTCACTTCGCCATCTTCCACGATTTCCCGCAGCCGGGAGAAATTACCGTTGGTTTCTTTTTTCCCACTGCGGTCTACAGTAATTAAATGTCTCAATTTCCCGTAATCCATACGTACATTGCGGTCGATCAAATCATCAGGCACACCGGGATTCTTAAAATATTCATCGAGAAAATAGAGCACCATGTCGGAATTAAACAGGGTTTCACGTTCAGCCGCGGCAGCCGTGGAAAAAGCATAATTATTATACCACTGCCGCATGATTTCCAAAAGATAATCGCTGTCATGCTCGATCTTCCCTGCTGCCCGGTAATACTCTATCATTTCGATAACATCGGTTTCGGTGAAACCGAGCATCTTGTTTAGAGCAGCATCACCGGATACGTTTTTGCCGATGTTGAACCCGCTGGTCACATCATCTAAGGTTATGGGCGAAACACCGGTTAAAAACAGGCGGGTGAAAGGCGCGCCCATACCGTCGGTGCCGCCTTTTAATACATTAAAAAATGACCGGAAAAAACCCGCTCCATGAGTGAGTTCCCGGTAGGCTCCCCCGCCGGAGGTAGACAGGATAGTATTGGCAAAATTATCATACTCGTCGATAATGGCATAGGATTTTTGATTGGATTCCCTGCATAGACCGGTAATGGCCGACAAAATATCGGAAGCGGAACGGGTTTCCTCGATTATTTTCTTGTAATGCCCGGTAAAACCGGGAAAATAACCGGCATATTTACTCATGAAAGACAGTGCCGTAACCCGGACGTGATTTAAAAAGGAGGCTTCTACTTTTTCCACGTTGGGATCAACTGTCGAAAAATTGAATTTTAATACCAGGTAGACGCCTTTTTCTTTCGTGGGCTGCTTGTATATCACCGTCTCCTTAAACAACTCCGCGAACCTATCTTTATAAAACACATCATAATAAGCTTCCATCACAGAAAGAAATAAGGATTTGCCGAACCGCCGCGGGCGAATAAAAAACAAGTAGTCTCCCGCTTCTTCTATGGCTTTCAAGTATATGGTTTTGTCTACATAGTAACAGTTATCCCGGACGAACCGTTCATAATCGGCCAATCCATAGGGGATTTTTTTTATTCTTTTATCGCTCATCGCTTCTCCGCTGAAAGTATATAGCAATCAGCTTTTTTTTTCAAGCCCGCTGCGAAAAAACAAAAAATTGTAGATGCGGCTGCCGGTTTTGTTATCCCGGCGATAAGAAGGAAAACGCTCTCTTTCACAAAACGTGCATATGCCGGAAGACATCACTTGTTCGGCGCGGATTCCCTCCTCCTGCAAAGAAAGCGCTATCCCCTTCTTAATGTCCAGCAGGTACTTTTTGCCTGCGGAGATCGGGATACCTGGGGGCACGGCTGGCTCGAAAAAGATTCCTTCCCGGTAACTCTTCTTAGAAAACATTTCATACAGGTCCTGTCCTACTTCATAACAAGCCCTTTCTATCGAAGGTCCCAGGTAAAAATATAAATTCCCGGGATCAACAGGCGGCGATTTCTCTACCAGCAGTTCCAACAACCGCTTCTCTATCCCTTTGTGCAAACCCTGCCAGCCGACATGAATAATGCCGCCGAAAGCAAAATCTTTATCCCAGAAAAAAAGCGGTACACAGTCGGCGGTTTTAATAACGGCGATCCGGTTCTCCTGCTCCAGGATAATCCCGTCACCTTCATCACCCGGCTCGATCCGCGAACCGCAAAGAACCATATCCGAATGCACCTGCTTTAGTTCGATTATATGCGATAGTTCAAAAAAAGCAGCCATATCCGGCAGTGCAAAACCCAACTCGGTAAACCCGAAAACAAGCCCCCTGTCTTCGTAAATGTTTACGAATTTGTTTTTATATTTAACCCTTTTTAATTTTAACATTCTTATCTTTGGCAATACTGCCTTCGGCGACCAGGGGGCTTTTTTGAAAAATCGCCCCCTGGACCCCCAAAAAACTTTAAATAAGCCGTAAAGCGGCAATATTGCAAAATATTCTTAAATGATATCCAATAACTCCTCAGGATCGGCAATCAAGCGCTTCGCGCCGCTGCTTAACAACTCCTCCGCTTCCCGGAAACCCCATAAAACCCCGATTCCATACATCCCGGCATTGACCGCGGTCTCCATGTCTATGCCCGAGTCGCCGAGAAATATACATGCCCCGGGACTAAATCCCAATATCCCGGCTATCTCTAAAGCAGCGGCAGGATCAGGCTTCAGGGGAACACCGGGCCGCCCGCCCCAAACTACCCGGAAATCGAAACCGGGCAGCAGTTTAGCCGCCATCCTTTTGGTAAAATCATCGGACTTGTTGGATAGAACAGCAGTTTTTATTTTTTGCTTATTAAGATTTTCCAGCAGCCCGGTAATACCGGCATAAGGCGCCGATTCCCGCGGCCATATCTTATCGTATATTTGCCGGTACTCTTTAATAAATTTCTCGATATCGCACTTGCCGGGCGCACTCCCGGGCAGCGCACACAGAACCGTCTCCCTGATACCGCTGCCGACGAACTTCCTGTAATCTACCGGCGGATGAACGGGATAACCCCACTGCTCCAATACCCGGTTCATGGCGAAAGCAATACCACCGAGAGAATCCAGCAGCGTACCGTCTAAGTCGAAAATTACAGCTTTAAAATTCATCCGTTTTCCTTTTTTTCTAAGAGATATTATATCAAAAGCGGACGGCGCCCGCAGCCGGACGGGTGTATAATAATCCCCCATCTATCCATAGTTGTCCTTTTAAGAGGCGGTCCTTTCGGTTGTTCTTTGCCAGCCTGCTTAATTACCGGCAAGCATTTTCTCTACAAACTTTAGATAGTTATCCGGGGCCTCATCGATTTTGATACCGGTTAAAGCATTGGTTTCGCCATTACCCTGTTCCGAGTCTTCTTTACTCCATATGATCTCGCCTTTTAAGGCAAAGGTCTCATCTCCAACACCGAGCTGCAGTGACACTTGAGTGCTAACCGGAAGCAGCGAGGTAGTAGCAACAGAAATCCCATTCCTGGATACATTTGTCGTTAAGCCCATGCTTTCGAAGCCTTCTTGATCGATGTTCACCAGCAATTTTTTCTCTAAACGCACTTCACTTCTATCATTAGTCATGCAAATCACCTGTCAAACACAAAATATGCAATTTTGGTGCCACCCTATAGAATCGCGCCCTATATCTAACCCGGTAACGGGATGAAAAAGTACACCGGCAGCCGAAAGGCTTGATATATCTAACTCTTAGCCCCGGCCTTACGTTTTTATCCCGCGGCACCGGTTGTGTGTCTATTTTACCGGCCGGGTTAAACAGTAGAAAAAAAAAGGTGTAATTTTTTTACACTTATTACTTCTATTTCATATGAGATCAAAAAGGGGTCGGCGGGGTGCGGCGCACCCAGCCCATGAGGGAAAACAATTAGCATTTAAACAGTTAGCATTTAGCATATCAAATCCGACAAAAGCCGCTGCTGTCCGATGCTAAATCTTCAATGCTAATTGCTAATTTCGCAATGCTCCGGTTAACTCGAAAGTTTGTTGTTATAGCAAACTTTCACAAATTATTTGCAAAAAAAAAGCCCCACCCGGGGAGGGTGAGGCCTTTTTTTTATTGCGTACTTCTATTCTTTTCCGGCTTAATGATTAGTATTTCAGATAGTTGCCGCCGTAGCCGATGTTGCTGGCGCCGTAAGCGATCCACATCATGCCGCCTTCGCCCCAACCGGTGCCCCAGGAGTTTTTCATTCTCCAGGCGCCGGCTGAACCTAAGCTGTCGTCCCAGCCTACCAGGAGCACTGCGTGGTTAACCTGCAAGTTGGTGTCATAGGTGAATGTGCCGCCTGAATATGCCTGGAAGTAAGAGGTAACGGTAACGGCGCAGGATACGCCGCCCCAATCCTGGATCGCGCCTTTGATGGCGGCTACATTGGATGCGCTGCCCTGACCGGTGGCTATATACTCATAAGGACAGGTGTCTTTGCAGGGAAGGTCGGATGCTTTGTAACGGAAGCATTTTTCTACAACAGCGCCGGGGTTAATGTAATAATCGTTGGCAAACCAGCCGCCGTTGCAGCCCCAGCCATCGGTATTACAGGAAACCAGCCACTGCTCCGAAAGGTCGGCGGTGATACCGTTCTTTAAGAGAACGGATTCGAACACGCCGGCAGTGGAAAAAGCCCAGCAGCTACCGCAGCTTCCCTGGTTTCTTACGCTGGTATAATCAGCGATATAAGATTCATCTCCCGGGGGAGGGGTGGGTTTTACTTTGATCCTGCTGATGGGCTGCTCTTCTTTCATTACCGGTCTTAATCCCGGTTTGAAGTTGCAGAGCTGTTCGATGGTGTACTGCATGGCAGGGTTGAAATCTACTGCAAAATCGTGACCCTGGGCTTTCAGTTCCGCACGCATGGTTGCCAGTTTGAGTCTCAGTTCATCCCTTTTTGCGAAGGAGCCGAATTCGTCGTCCGCGGCATGTGCTTGCAGGCCCAGTACCAAAGAAAACACTAATAACACAAATAATAATTTTTTCATTTGAAAAAACCTCCTTGATTTTTTATTTATTGCAATGCTGAAATGCATCGTCGTTTTGTTGTCCTTATCTTTCATGATAGTATTATGCACCCGAAATTCCGAAAATCAATTGGTCGAAAGTTGTATTTTTGGTATTACTTCTTTTTTTATAATATAGGACTTTAGTTGTATGTTTGAGACTGCTGCTTTCCGCAAATATAAAACTTTAGTTGTACTGCATATCTCTGCCGGGTTGTGGACGCTGGAAAATCACGAGCTGCCGCGGTTGGGAAAGCTTGCGGAACGGGCAGACTGCATTGAACATTGATTACAGCTTGATTTTTCCTATTAAAAGGTATAGAATAGGGAAGTAGCCTAATTTTTAAATAAACATCATGCAAAAGACAAATTTAATTCACCAAAGGAGGTAAACAAATGGGAAATGATTTAATCGAAAAGGCCGGCGACCATTTCAAACAACTGGTAAAAGAGCAGTTAGAAAGAGTCGAGGCCATGAAACAGGCCCAGGATTGGATCGATTACGGAACCTTAAAACCAATCATTATCGGCATTCTCGGCGGTGACGGCATCGGCCCTTTTATTGCTGAAGAGTCGCGCCGCATTCTCGAATTTTTATTAAAAGATGAAGAGAAAGCAGGTAAAGTAGAGTTCAGGAATATCGCAGGTTTGACCATCGAGAACAGGGCCGAAAAGGGTAAAGCCATCCCCGACGATGTGATGGAGGAAATCAAGCAGTGCCATGTCACCTTAAAAGGGCCCACCACCACGCCCCGTAAAGGCGACCCCTGGCCCAATATCGAGAGTGCCAACGTAGCCCTGCGCAAGCAGCTCGATTTATTCGCCAACGTGCGGCCGGTGAAAGTGCCCCGGGAAGGCATCGACTGGATGTTTTTCAGGGAAAACACCGAAGGCGCCTATGTGTTGGGCAGCAGAGGAGTGGCTGTTTCCGATGATTTGACTTTCGATTTCAAAGTTATCACCGGCCAGGGAGCCGAAAGGATTATCCGGTTGGCTTTCGATTATGCCAAAAAGAATAACATCAAAAAAGTCACCATGGTAACCAAAGCCAACGTGATTAAAACCACGGACGGCAAGTTCTTAGAAACCGGTTATAAATTGGCTGAAGAATACCCCGAGCTCGAAGTAGACGATTGGTATATCGACATTATGACCGCAAAATTGGTTGATCCCAAACGGCGCACCCAGTTCCGTGTTATGGTGATGCCCAATCTTTACGGCGACATCCTCACCGACGAAGCCGCCGAATTCCAGGGTGGCGTGGGAACCGCCGGCAGCGCCAATATCGGCAAACAGTATGCCATGTTCGAAGCTATCCACGGTTCCGCCCCCAGGATGGTAAAAGAAGGCCGGGCAAAATATGCCGATCCCTGCAGTATGATCCGCGCCGCCGCCCTGCTTTTAAACCATACCGGTTTCCAGGAAAACGGCAGAAAATTAGAGATGGCCTTAGACATCTGCGGCCAATATGAGAAAAAATTGGTTCTTACCGGCAGGTCCGACGGTTGTACCGGCAAAGAGTACAGCGATTACCTGATGGAGACCATCGAGCTTCCCGATTTAGAAAAGAAGTGGCAGAGTTTCCAATAACTATAACGAGCATTCGGCAGTCGGCATTTAGTTTTCGGCAATAAGACGAAAAAACTTGCCATAAGATTTTCACGAAACAGGCACAAGTCTATAATAGAATATTGTATTCGACTATCTTGTCTCGATAGGCAGCCCCCTCATAGGCCCCCGCGCTGCTCCCCGGGGCCTACAAGCGATTAGCTGGGATTTTCACATAAGCAGTGGGAAAAGTGATGATCTAATGATAGATAATTAATGCAGCCCCTCAACGCTCGCCCACGCAGTGGGTAATAATTTTTTTTTTAACTATTTTTCTTGCACTCTTCTATAAGGAGTGTTAGAATTATAATTAAAAAATTCAATATAAAGCGAGGCTTTAAAATGATTACAAAACAAGAGGCATTAGATTATCACTCAAAAGGAAAGAAAGGTAAGATCGAAGTGGTGGCAACCAAACCCTGCGTGACCCAAAAAGACTTATCTTTAGCTTATACTCCCGGTGTGGCCGATCCCTGCTTAGAAATTGAAAAAAATCCTGAAGAAGCATATAACTACACCGCAAAAGGTAACCTGGTAGCTGTTATCAGCAACGGCACCGCCGTATTAGGACTGGGCAACATCGGCGCCCTGGCCGGGAAACCGGTAATGGAAGGAAAAGGTGTTTTATTTAAGCGTTTTGCCGATATCGACGTGTTCGACATAGAGGTCGATACTGAAGACCCCGAAGAAATAATCAAATTATGTAAATTATTGGAACCCACTTTCGGCGGTATTAACTTAGAAGATATTAAAGCTCCCGAATGTTTTCACATCGAAGAGACCTTGAAAAAAGAAATGGGTATCCCGGTATTTCACGATGACCAGCACGGCACTGCCATTATTTCCGGCGCCGGGCTGCTCAACGCCTTAGAACTGCAGGAAAAAGATATCGACAAAGTGCGGGTCGTATTGAACGGCGCCGGAGCTTCCGGTATTGCCACTGCCAATTTTTATGTGAAACTGGGCATTAAAAGAGAAAATATCATGATGTGCGATTCCAAAGGCGTCATCTACAAAGGTAGGGAACAGGGCATGAATCGTTACAAAGAGGTTTATGCACAGGATACGAATGCCAGGACACTGGCCGATGCGATCAAAGGCGCCGATGTGTTTGTCGGCGTGTCCGTAGCCAATGTGGTATCGAAAGAGATGGTGGCCTCCATGAACGATAAACCCATCATCTATGCCATGGCCAACCCCAACCCGGAAATCACCTATGATGACGCGGTCAGCGTAAGAAAAGACCTGATTATGGGCACCGGGCGTTCCGATTTCCCCAACCAGGTGAACAATGTATTAGGTTTTCCTTTTATTTTTAGAGGCGCTTTAGACGTCAGATCCACGGTCATCAACGAAGAGATGAAAGTGGCAGCCGCACGGGCCCTGGCCGCACTGGCTAAAGAAGATGTCCCCGATTCGGTTATCAAAGCCTATGGCGATAAACCCATCAAATTCGGACGCGATTACGTCATTCCCAAACCCTTCGATCCCCGGGTCTTGATCTGGGAAGCTTCGGCAGTGGCTCAAGCCGCTATGGAAACCGGCGCAGCCAAGAGAAAGATCGACATCGAAGAGTACAAACGCCTCCTGGAGGCCCGTTTAGGCAAGAGCAGGCAGGTTATGCGCATCTTTATCGAAAAGGCCAAATCGCGACCCAAAAGGATCGTTTTCCCGGAAGGCAGCGAAGAGAAGATTCTCCGCGCCGCCCAGGTTATCTGCGACGAAGGCATTGCCGAACCGATACTCTTAGGCAAGAGAGATGAGATCGAGAAAAAGGCCGCGGAACTCGAACTGCACTGCCTGAAAGACGTCACCATCATCGAACCGAAAATATACGAAAAATTCGACAAGTATACGGATGAATTCTTCAAAATGAGGCAGAGGGATGGAATGACCCGCGGTGCAGCCAACGAGATGATGCGCAGTTACACTTATTTCGCATCCATGATGGTTCGTCTCGGCGACGCCGACGGCATGGTGTCCGGTTTGACCATGAGTTATCCCCGCACTATCAGGCCGGCGCTGCAAGTAGTACGCATGAGACCCGGGTTTACCAAAGTATGCGGTCTTTATATGATGATCTTTAAAGATGACGTCATGTTCTTTGCCGACACCACGGTGAACATCGACCCCACGGCTGAAGACCTGGCTGAAATCGCCATCGAAACCTCCGAAACCGTGCGCCGCTTCGGTTTCGAACCCAAAGTAGCCATGCTCTCTTTCTCCAATTTCGGCAGCACGAAACACCCCTACGCGGAAAAGGTGCAGCGGGCCACCGATATAGTCAAGAAGAAAAAACCCGATTTGATTATCGAAGGTGAAATGCAGGCCAATACCGCCGTAGACCCCGAAATCCTGAACTCCACCTACCCCTTCAGTAGATTAAAGGAAAAAGCCAACGTGCTGATTTTCCCCGATCTCAATTCCGGCAACATCGCCTACAAGTTAATGGAGAAGCTCGGCGGAGCCAAGGCTGTGGGCCCCATCCTGATGGGTATGAACAAATCCATCCATGCGCTGCAATTGGGCGCTTCGGTAGACGATATAGTCAACCTAACCTCTATTGCCGTAGTAGACGCACAGCAGTAGATATCGAGAGAAGCGGGAGGAATTTTGATCGCTCCTCCCGCTTCTCCGATAGCTTTCAGCTTTCGGCATTCGGCATTCAGCCGCCGGCTTTTCATTACATAGATTCTTTTTTTTGGGGGAGACCGGGGGCATCGTGGACAGCCTCTATTATCAACACTTTTAAGATAACCCGCAGGCATAAGTAAACCGAAAAATCGTTAAGCCATTAACGACTCGTTCGTTTTCTACACCTTTTAAAGAGAGTTGGAATCACCGGTACACAGAAAAGAATTTTTTTTTACAAATTTTTTAGAGTATTAGGGAAAAACAGTTGACATTCGTTTCTAATTTGTTTATATTTTTATATTAGTTTTACAACAACATATAATATTATTCAAACAAGGAGGAATAAATATGTTAGCCAAAACAAAAATTACTGTTATCGGTGGCGGGCATGTGGGCGAATCCACAGCGTTCATCCTCGCCATGAAAGAATTGGCCGACGAAGTTGTGCTGCTCGACATCGTAGAGAACATGCCGCAGGGCAAAGCCCTGGACATGATGGAAGCGGCGCCGGTACTTGGTTACGATACTAAAATTATCGGTTCCAACGACTTTGCGGACATGAAAGACTCGGACATCGTTATTATGACAGCCGGCTTTCCCAGGAAACCCGGTATGACCAGGGAAGACCTGATCGGTCAAAACACTCCTATCATGAAGGATGTGGCGGGAAAAATTAAGAAATTTGCTCCTGATAGTATCGTTATCGTGGTAGCCAATCCTTTAGACGCCATGACCTATATGTGCAAAAAGATCACCGGTTTCCCGGACAACCGGATTATCGGCCAGGCCGGAGTGTTGGATTCCACCCGTTTCATGTGTTTCTTAGGTATGGAGACCGGGGTTTCCATCAAGAATATCCAGGGTATGACCCTGGGCAGCCACGGCGACGATATGGTTCCCCTGCCCAGGTTTTCATTAGTCGGCGGTCAGCCTACTCCCGGGGTAGTGGAGAAAGACAAGCTCGACGCTATTATCGCCAGGACCAAAAAAGGCGGCGGTGAAATCGTAAAGCTGCTCGGCACCAGCGCTTATTGGGCTCCGGCCGCGGGTACTGTAATGATGACCGAATCGATTATCAAGGACAAAAAAATGATTTTACCCTGTCATGCTATTCTTCACGGAGAATACGGCATCGAGGGCTTATTTGTCGGTGTACCGGTAAAATTAGGCCGGAACGGTATCGAAGAGATCGTTGAATTTGACTTAACTGAAGATGAAAAAGCGGCATTGAAAAAATCGGCGGATCATGTAAAAGAAGTTTGCGAAATCGTTGATAACTTGAAGTAGCGGTTATTTTGACCGATTATTTAATGTAAGCGGATGATCCTATCATCTAAAACAAAAAATTAAGGAGAAATTATGTCAAATTTAAAAGAAAAATTACATGAAAAAATCAAAGCCCACCGTCCCAGGACCACCAAGTTGGTAAAAGAACATGGCGATAAAAAAGTCGGAGAAGTAACCATTGCCCAGTGTATCGGCGGCATGAGAGGAGTTAGATGCCTGACTACCGACATATCTTATTTAGATCCTTTTGAAGGTATCCGTTTCCGCGGTTATACCATCCCCGAATGTTTAGACAAGCTTCCCAAAGTCCCCGGTAGTGAAATGCCCTATGTGGAAGCCCACATTTACCTGCTGTTAACCGGCGACATCCCCACTGAGGCTGATATCAAAGAGTTGGCGGCGGAGTTCAAAAAAAGGAGCAAAGTACCGGCCTATGTGTTCGATATGCTGCGTGCCATGCCTAAGGACTCGCATCCCATGGCCATGTTTTCGGCGGCTATCGTAGGTATGCAGAGGGAATCGGAATTTGCCAAAAAGTTAAACGAAGGTCTCGGCAAGATGGATCATTGGGATCCCACTTATGAAGATGCCCTGAACCTGTTGGCCCGGCTTCCCGAAATCGCAGCGTTTATTTACCGTTGGAAGTATAAGGATGGTGATATTATCGCGCCGAATCCCGAACTGGATATGGGTGGTAATTTTGCTCATATGATGGGCATCGACAAGCCTTATGACGACGTGTCCAGGATGTATTTTTTGCTGCACAGCGACCATGAAAGCGGCAATGCCAGCGCCCATACCGGTCATTTAATCGGCAGCACCTTATCCGACATGTATTATGCCATATCCGGGATGGTTAACGCCCTGGCCGGGCCTTTGCACGGGCTGGCCAATGAGAACGTGCTGCGCTGGATGCAGGGAGTTATGGACAAGATGGGCGGCAAGACCCCCAGCGAAGAAGAGATGAAAAAATTCGTCTGGGATACTTTGAATTCGGGTCAGGTAATCCCCGGTTTCGGACATGCGGTGCTCAGGAAAACGGATCCCCGTTACCAGACGCAGCGTGAGTTTTGTCTCAAGCATTTGCCTGATGATCCTATTTTCAAGTATGTAGACGTCCTTTACAAAGTGACTCCGCCCATCCTGGAAAAGCAGGGCAAGGCCAAGAACCCCTGGCCTAATGTGGACGCCCAATCCGGTGTTATCCAGTGGTTTTACGGTATCACGGAATACGAGTTTTACACAGTTCTTTTCGGAGTTGGTCGTGCTATCGGTGTTGCAGCCAACATCGTCTGGGATCGTGCTCTCGGTTATGCCATCGAGCGTCCCAAGTCATTGACCACGGCAATGCTTGAAAAGACTGCCGGCATCGAATAATTGTCTTTAAGCTTAGAAGTACACATAAATGGGGGCATCCGTGTATGCGGGTGTCCCTTTTTTTTTACCCGCGGCGCGGGTTGTCTGCGCTATTTTACCACGAAGTACACGAAGGGCACGAAGAAAAGAGCGGCCCGCCGATTGCACAAATTAACAAAAAGTTATGAGCTTTGGCCGCGGCGCGGGGAGCCGTTGAGGGGCGTTTCTTGTGCAGGAAAGCTTATCGCTCATGAAAAGTTTTGATCAAACTTTTACAAAAGTTTGGCCCCCGGCAGGGCCGCCGGAGGCTAATTGGTTGGGTGCGCCGCAGCGTCCGGCGCCGGGTAGGGGAGTGGTAATAGAATTTTTTTAGTCGAGATGAGGTTGAAAATATTTTGGATTGCGTTTATAATACAGGTATGCTCTCTATAGATGAAATCAGGGAAAAGTTAAGTGCTTTGCAAGAAAACAAAGCCATACGTAAAGTGATTTTATTCGGTTCGTATGCCAGGGGAGATGTATCGCGGAGAAGCGATATGGATTTAGCGGTTATTATGGATACGGACAGGCGTTTTTTTGACCGTTATGATTTGTGTGATGAATTGTACGAAATGTTTGACGCCGGTTTAGATATTTTGCCTTATACGGAAGATGAATTTTCCCGGATTTCTCATCGGCCTTTTATAAAAGCGATTATCGAGGAAGGAGTGGTAGTTTATGAGTCATAAGAAAAACCGGGAAGAAGCGTTTCGTTGGTTTGCCACGGGGCAGGGCGATCTCGAAGCCGCCAGGATTTTAAAAGATAATCAAAAACATGCTCATGCTTGTTTTAATGCTCAGCAAGCGGTAGAAAAAACGATTAAAAGCCTATGGTACTTTTACGATGCCGATCCCTGGGGGCATTCAATATTGAAGTTGATCCGGGACTTTGCAGGCGTGGATGCCGGGGTATTTGCCCTGTTGAACAAATTTGCCGGTGATGCCCGGAAATTGGATCGTTTATATATACCCACCCGGTATCCTAACGGGCTGCCGGACATTACCCCGGACATGGCCTATGACGAAGATGACAGCCTTTTCAGTATAGCTGCCGCGGAGAAAATCCTGGCGGAAGTAGAAAGACTTATAAAGCCGCCCCGGAACCCATAAGACCCGGAACACCGGGAGCTGCTGGACTATATGGAGAAATTCCTCCTGCTGCATCACGAAGTAATGGCGTTTTTCTATCGTTTCAAGAGGGAGAATGAAGAGATGTTTGCGGCGGATGAAAAAATAGGTGACAGCCCATCATGATGGGTGCACCCGGAAACGAATGAAATTAACCCCGCGGCGCGAGAAGTAATGGGGGCAGGTTGATTTTTCCGGCTTAATTTTATAAGTAAAGATTGACATTATTGAAAAATTAATATACTATATTATCGGTCAAGGAGCGCCGCAGCCATGAATACAGAGAATTTAAAAAAAATAGAAATCGTTAGCAATCTGTCTTTTGTACCTACCGATAAATTAGATGAGATTAACGATTTTATCCAGTACATAATGTATAAAAATAAAGTAAAGAAAAAGAAACCCCTCAGTGTCTGGGGTATCTGGAAAAATAAAGGATTTGAAGAAATAGATGTAGAGAAGGAATTGGCCATCCTTCGCAAAGATGTGCAGGATAATTTAGATAGAAAAGAATTTTAGCAATGGAATACCTTTTAGATACTGTCACACTGGTTAGATATTTGACTAAATCCCGCAATATAACCGCAAAAGTGAAAATAATTTTTGAGAAAGCCGAACAAAACGAATGTAAGTTTTTTATATCAACTATCAGCTTCATGGAAATACTATATTTATCGGAGAAAAAACGAATACCTATAAATTTAGATGAAGTTGTTGAAAAGATCAAGGAGTCAACGATTTATAGTGTTGCAGCCTTATCGACCGAAATAATATCGACAGCGCAGCAGGTTGATTTTTATGAATTGCATGACCGGATGATTTTAGCAACGGCAAAATATTTAGATTTGCCTCTTATCTCACCGGATAGGAGATTCAAAGAGATTGGAGATATAGAGATCATCTGGAGATAATTTCCCCCGGTGTTGTGTTTTAGTTTGATAAAATCTTGCCATGGAAAGATAGAAATTCAGTGCACAGGCAAGAACGCGGCCCCACGAGCGCCTCTCATCACTCATAATTCATAATTCAGATATCAACAGCCGGTGACGGGCACAGGCTCCCAGGTCTCTTTATCCACAGCCACAAAAACCACCTCAGCCTCAGTAACCCGCACTTCCTCCCCCGTTTCGCCCCGTTTAGCTTCGACAAACACTTTGGTGGTCACCGAGGTCTGGCCGACTTTCACCGTCTCTGTGTAAAAACTGACCACATCACCGATAAAAACCGGGGCATGGAAAACCACCTTGTCCATGGCTACAGTAACAAAATGCTGAGCCCCGCAGGTTTCGCGGGCCTGGATCGCTGCCGCCAGGTCGATATGGCTCAAAATAACACCGCCGAAAATAGTGCCGTGCTTATTGGTATCCCGGGGCAGCAGCGTGACCCGCAGCGCCAGGTGCAGTTTCGATTTCATAACACACCTCCAGGGTTTCCGAGGAAATATTATATCACGAATATCCTTGCTTTTCCAACGTTGCCTCCGGCGGCCCCCAAAAAGTAGACTCCCTACTGCTCATCGAGAAAAGCAGTAAAAAGGGGTTTAAAAGACTTCAGCCAATTATCGGACAGCGAGAATTCGCCGATCTGGGCAAACACTTCTAAGATGAGCAGGGCGTTCACATTAGCGTCCTTGCCTTTAATGACCCTGAAACGCTTAAAAAAAGCCCTATTTATCTCTTCGATGCGGGTATACATATCTTCGAATTTTTCTAATTTCCAATCTGCTTCTTTTCCCTCTGCTGCTCTCAAGTACTGCGCCAACAGGTACACCGAAATCGCCCGGAAGATGGTTTCGTTTTCATCGGAAAAGGGCAGGTGGGTAAACACCATGGGTCTGAACTTGTCCAGCACCGGGCAGCCGCTGGTGGCCATAATCAAGCCGATCAGGGAACTCAAACCCGTCTGCAGCGATGTGTTTTTCATGATTTGCCGGCTGCCTGTGCTGACGCGGGTTGAAACGGGGTCATAGGAAACATGATCTTTAAAACGAGTCACTACGTATAAAAGGTTCCTGGCTACGGGGCAGTATTCATGTTCCGCCGGGTCTAAAGGGCAATTTTCGCACTGGTGAAATCCCAATTTTACCCAGGAGTCGTTTTCGTCCACGGGCAGGGGTTCGAGGTGCAGGTAGGAACCGGTCAGGTTCAGGGCGAACTCCTCCCTATGGTTATCGGCGAAAATGAATTCATATTTTACTTTCATACCACTTTGGTTATTCATGCCGCACACATATCAAAGGTTAAATACTAAATACTAAATACTAAATATAATTGAAAGCAGTCTAAATGTCAACTTTTTTTTGAGTAACTATTCATTTTTTGACAATAATCAGCAGTAGTCAATTCTCTCCTTGAGGTGAACTACACCGTGAACTGCTGCTGAGTTCACATTTTCCAGGACTGGATAGTTACACTACTTCTTGTTCCATTTTGGCGATTCCTGTAGTATAATGTGGTTTAGAAAAAAAGAAGAAAGCGAAAAAGGAGGCCTCATATGAGCACTGTGATTATATATGCCAGTCGTCACGGCTGTGCTGAAAAAGCCGCCCGGGTACTGGAGAGCAAGCTAGAAAACAACGTCGCCGCGGTAAATTTGAAAAAAAATAAAAACATCGACCCGGCGCAATTCGATACTGTCATTATCGGGGGTTCGATCCATGCCGGGCATGTCCAGGGCAAAATAAAAAAATTCTGCGGGGAGCACGTAGACATTCTAAAAACAAAAAAATTAGGGCTTTACCTGTGCTGTATGGAAGAAGGGGAAAAAGCGCAGGCACAATTTACCGGAGCCTATCCCGCCGAATTACGCGACCATGCTATAGTTACCGGTCTTTTCGGCGGTGAGTTCGATTTTGAGCGGATGAATTTCTTGGAAAAGGCGATTGTCAAGAAAGTGGCCGGGATCAGCGCCAGCGTCTCGAAAATAAAAGAAGACCAAATCGAGCAATTCGCCGCTGCTCTAAATGAAGCAAAATAAAAAAGTGAACACCCCGGACATATTGTTTGTTTATCCCTGTCACAAGCAGGGTTATCGGCCCGATTCTTTCGATCTTTATTTCGGCGTGGGCCTGTAATTGTCCGGGCGTAGTTCTGGTAGTTAGAATCCTGCTTTATGCCGCGGTAATGGACTGCTTCGATCAAAGCTCCCGGCAGCCATTTTTCGGGATTTCCTGAACACATCAATAAACCGCCTATCGAGGCTCTCTGCCATCATTCCAATTCTACCGCCGTACCTCCGCTGTCGTCTGTTTCCCGGTAGGGTAGGTCAGTAGGCGGCAAACCCAATCGTTCTTCTGATTCCCGCACCGCGGAGACAGCGGCATTAGCCACAAAAGGAACTTCTTCGCTTTCCGCCACACGGTGCAGGATGGGTAGGGCTTCTTCCGTTTGCGCTGCCGCTAAAGCCTGAACCGTTCGTTTGCGAAATACCGGGTCCGGGTGTTCTAAGTATGGAACCAGGATGTCGATGGCGCCGGGGCCCGCTGTTTTAGCGATGGCATAGGCAGCCCAACAGCGGTTGGACAGGGTCTCTTCTTCACAAGACAAAATGGCTTCTAAGAGCGGTATCTCTCCAGTGCCGCCCAATTCGCCTAACAGGGCAATGGCCCCGCCGCGGTCGGTCACACTGCACCTTTCCGGGTCGGCTGCGATTTGTCTGAGCGCCTGCACCACCTGGGGGCGGTGGCGCATGATTTCGCCCAAATCGACTCCTAAGTGCTGCCGGAGACCGTCTCCCAGGCCATGGGAAGCGCGCAGCGCCTGCTCCACCAGGATGGCGACGCCGGCCTGGCCGAATTCCCGGAAATCGATCTCGTCAGGTTGGGGGAATACATTCGGTTTTTTCTCTTTTTTTATTTCGTTTCCAGCCATTGGATTTCCTCCTTAAGGATTGAGTCCCTGGACCAGGTCATGTTTGACCATGGTGTTATGCTGGTCCCAGGTGATTTTTGTGTTGTAGCCGGTGGTGTCGACGTCGAACATAATATTCATAGAATCCTTAGGGGTGTGCTTAAGCCCTAAGTAATGGCCTACTTCGTGGGCAACGCCTACCGCAAATCTGTCTATGCCCCAGCTTTTCTTGAAAAGCTCCGTGTCTTTAAGCTTGAGAATAGCGCCCGAATTTGGGCCGGATTTGGAAGCCGCTCCCGGCCTGGGAGCGAACCCGCGGACAAATTTTGCGCAGGCGGCCCCGGAAAAGGATTCCACGAAAAAGATGTCGAGATGATTGGCATATTTGGCAGGTGAACTCCATTTCGAGAGCAATTGACGGAATTCCTCGGAGATGACGCCTTCATAGTCGCCCTTGCACTCATCTATACGGATATCCCGGTAACGGTTCCAGTCGGGGTGGGAAGAGGGGATGCCCAGGCCGGGAGCCGAGGTGATGGAAATATTCTCCTGTTCGTAGATAGCGGAAGCCTTTCCCAGCACGATAAACCGGATGATGCCTTTTTCTAACCAGGAAAAATTGCCCACGAAGATGCAGGCCACTTTGACCTGGCCCATCCTGATCCAGGGGTGATAGTCCGACACCCAGCCCTGGGATGTAGAAAATGAAAGTTCGATGGTGACATCCTGGAAACGATCGAAAATACCGGCCACTTTATCACCTTTCGGATGAAAGGTGTCGATAAGGAAGGTGATGCTGGAGTTGGCTTTTACTGTATAGGCTTTCCCCATGTTAAAAGAAAAAGAGTAGACATGTGCGCCGCCGTCCGTGACTTTAACTTTCACCGGGCCTTTCAGGGTAACGGGAAAATTATTGCCGTTGGAAAATACCACCTTTGACTGGCAGTAGTAGCGTTTCTTTTTTTCGTCATAACAGGCGGCTCCTTGCCGGGAAGTGCTTTTTTCCCAGGGACTGACAGTGACCTGGAAAGGATTTTCCGGCACCACGTCGAAACGGGTATAGGATGATGCGGCGCTGCCGTCTTCCGCATAGAGGGTGGCTTGCAGTTTCGCTGTTCCCCATATGCCGCAGATCAGGTCCGCGAAAATCTTAACGCCCTCTGCTTGTTCACCGGGGGAAATGCGGTAGCAACCGGCTTGTTTTTCTCCATCGGGAAATTCGATCTGCAAATGAACCGCCGCCGCCGGAGCGTCCGGGTTCGGATGAAACCGTAGTATTAGGGCGAAAGGCAATCCGGTCCGCGGCACTTGAGGATCGGGAATAATCTCGATGATTTGGGGTTTAGTTTCCAAAATTTCAGGCAGGAAAGGTTCCGCCGGAACAGCCGGCAGACGGTCCATTTCCTCAACCTGGGAAACCAGTTCCATCATTTCGGTATTGATGCAGGCGGATGCTGTTGTTAATGAGTTTTCGTTTTCACTGCACAATGTTTTTCTCCTTTTTGTTGATTTTTTTTCAACCCGCGCGGGGAGCCTTCGGCGGTCCTGCCGGGAGCCGCCCCCATTGAGTTTTACGTCGGGGGCCATCGGCATACCGAACCTTCAAAAAAGTTTGAACAAAACTTTTGTTAATTGAGAAACAAAGGCGCCCCGGCCACCGGGTTCTACCTCGGGGATTTACCGATGCGGATGCCGATGATGGTGATATCATCCCGCTGCTCTTCACTGCCCTGGTGCTTTCTAAGTTCTTCAAGCAGGGCCTCTTTTTGCTGCGCGGCGCTTAAATGAGCATGATCACGGAGAAATTCTTTTAATCTACGGGAACCGTACCTGTGGTTTTGGGGATTTTGCTGGTCTGCAAATCCATCAGTGGTCAGGTAAAGCATGATTTTTTCTTCTTTTCCCTCGAGGATATCGATTTCCCGGCCTGTAAAAAAACGCTGCTCTTCCTTTTGTCTTCCACCGATGGGTCTTCTATTCCCCTTTATCTCGATAAGCTGGGAATCTTTCACATAAAGGAGGGGCCGGTTGGCGCCGGCAAAAGTGATTCTACCTGTTTCCTTATCGATGCGGCATAAGGCGGCATCCATGCCGTCATAGGTTTCTGTTTTTCCTGCTTCCTGCTTTAGGGCGCTGCGAAAACCCTCGTGCAGGTGAGAAAGAACCAGGGTGGGATCGAGAATTTGTTTTTCCCTGATCGCTTCGTTCAACTTCATATGCCCGATCATAGAAAGCAGAGCGCCGGGCACCCCATGGCCGGTGCAGTCCGCGGCGGCCAGGAAATATAGATCCCCGATGACATCGAACCAATAAAAATCGCCGGAAACGATAGCCTTAGGTTTATATATTATAAAATAATCCTTTAGTTCCCCGGCCATTTTTTCTTTTACCGGCAGCATGGCTTGCTGGATTCTTGAAGCGTAGTGGATGCTCTCTGTAATATGGCGGTTTTTTTCCTCGATGATCTCTTTGGACCGGCTGATTTCCTGTTGGGCTTTTTCCAATTCGGTGTTTCGTTCTTGCAAATCCTTAGTGCGCACTTCCACTAATGCGCTCAGCTTCTTCTCCCTGACCCGAAGCTGCCTGACTCGCAGGCGGTAAATAAAAAAAACAGAAAAGATAACAAATAAACCCGCTATTATATAAAACTCGGGCCTCTCGGTAATATGGGGCACCAAATAAAAAGAGAAAGATACTGCTTTCTCATTCCACACTCCGTCCGGGCTGCCGGCAATTACTTCGAAGGTATAATCTCCCGGTGCAAGGCGCGTATAGGTGGCGCTGCGGCGGTTACCCATGTCCACCCAATCGCTTTCGTATCCTACTAATCTTAATGTATATTTTATCTTTCCCGGGTTGAGAAAACTGGGCGCCGTATAGTAAAATTCAAACCTCTTCTTTCCCGGCGGTAATACCAGCGGTTCTTTTTCCCCTGCCCTGGAATTAATATCTTTAGTTTCACCATCCACGATGAATTTTTCGATAATGACTTCCAGTGCCTGGGTGTTCCGCTCGATATTATTGGGATCGATGGTGGTGACGCCGATAAGGGTGGGGAACCAGAAGCGGCCGTCCCGGGTTTTTATACCGTTACGGCTGCACCAGCCGGATTTCATACCATCCGTTTCATTGTAAGAAGTAGGGTTTACCCAGTCGATCTTACCGGCGGAGAAATCGACGAAATCTTTTTTTTTGATCCGGGAGATTCCATTCCTGCCGCCCAGCCAGAGACAGCCTCCTTTGTCTTCCAGTATAGAAGTTATATAATTCTCGGTGAGCCCGCAGTCGCGGTTATAAAGGATGGTTTCGTCTCCCCGCAGCCTGATCAGGCCGTTTTCCGTGCCCAACCAGAGCACGCTTTCATCGTCCTCGTAAGCGCAATTGACAGTGTAATCATCGAGCTTAACGTCCAGTTTATAAGGGCTGATGACTCCGGCGTTTATCCTGTTAAGGCCGGCAGCGGAACTGATCCACAGGTACCCTTTTTGATCTGCAAATAGAAATTTGATGTCGTTGCTCAATAGGCCGTCTTCCCGGGTAAATACTTTGAACGTTCCGGTTTTATGGTTGAAACGGTTCAAACCAATCTTGGTAGCAACCCAGGTATTACCGTCACTGTCACCGGTTATATACCATATCCTCTCATCCGATAAACCCTGTTTCCCGGTGAAAGTCGTTAACCTGCCGTCTTTGAATCTGTGCAGCCCGCCCCAGGTACCGATCCACAGGTATCCGGCTGGGTCTTCAAAAAGAGATGACACTAAGTCATTCCCCAGTCCTTCATTAGTGGTAATTTTACTGCGTAACGCGCCTCTTTGCAGCCGGTTCAATCCCTCGCTAGTGCCGATCCAGATATCGCCCGCTTGGGTTTCACAGATACAATGGATGTAATTATGGCTGAGACCTTCCCGGTCGGTGTAGGTGGTAAATTTGCTGTCCTTGAGTTGATGCAGGCCTCCGCCCACGGTTCCTATCCATAAGCTGCCTTCCTTGTCTTCGTATATAGACTGAACATAACTCTTTGCCAGGTCATCATCGCCGGGAAAGGTACTGAATACCTCATCGCGTTCGCGGGTTAATCCCGATTCCGTCCCTATCCAGAGATTCTGTTTCTTGTCCATATAAAGACAGTTAATCTTGAGGTTGGGTAGTCCGGCTTTGGCGCCATAAAGGGTAGACTGTTCGTTTTTAAAGCGGAAAAGACCTTTTGCGTTGACGCCAGCTGTACCTATCCAGAGTTCTTCGCTGCCCGTTTCATATAAGCATACCGGGTAGGGCAAGTCTTCCCCGGCGGGGCAGAGCTGGAAGCGCCCGGGTTCGATTAATTTTACAATCCCGGCAGCGGTAGATATCCACAGGTCGCCTTTGTCATCTTTATAGATCGATTTTATTTCATTATCGGGTAATCCATCTTTTTTTGTATAGGTGATGGGGTTTTCGCTGTCCCACCGGGTGAGGCCTTCGGTGCTGCTGCCGACCCACAGGCTGCCCCAGCGATCCTCATCGATGGCCCTTATTTTGGAAAGGGCTTCATATTTTGTGATAGGGTAGGTGAAAAATTCTCCTTCTTTACAGCGAGTAAGTCCCCCGGATTGGGTGCCGATCCAAAGGACGCCCCCACTGTCCTCGTATAAGGCGTGGTTTTCGTTGTCTTTAATTTGGGTATTTTTCTTTTTATTGTATACTTCGAAGTTGGTACCGTCAAAACGGGCCAGTCCATTGGATGTGCCGATCCAGAGGTACCCATCCCGCGTCTGCAGCAGGGCAAAAACTTTATTGTTGGGCAGCCCACTTTCCATATTCCAACTGCGTTTACTATACTGGGTCAAGACTTTGCCCGGTTCCAACGCCTTTAAAAAAAAAGGTGCGCACAGGAATAAGAAGATAACAGGGAAAACAATGGAATAAAAAAATAACCGCTGCCTTTTCATATGAGGAATTCTAACCTATAAATAAGAAAAAATCAACCCGAAAGTTTTTGATGCAAACTTTTCCGGGCAGCGGCCTGGATTTTTTCCAACTCACACTTGCAGCGGGTTACCTGTCCTAATGAACCGCCGGTATAAGCCGCATTAACAGGACAAATCACGCAGCCCTCTATCTCTTCGCAAAGAAAGCAAAAATCCCCCTCTACCTGGAAAAAATCCTGGCGTAGTTCGGCATAATTTGCCAAAATCTCAGGGTAACGGGTGTCATAACCGGCGATAAAATCATCGATATCTCCGAAGGCGTAATCCCGGTACTCCGGGTTATCTATCTTGTTTCTAAAATAATCGTGGAAAAGAAAACAACCCCAGACCTTTCCTTCGGGTGTGACTGCCATACGGGTTCTCCCGGCGGCGCAGTGAAGTATGCCCTTTTTTTTCTCCTCCTTCTCTACTGCGGATTGGAAATTCGTTACCGGCATACTGCCTTTTTCTTTATAATACTCGGCCATATAATCGGTGAACTGAGCCAGTTCTTTTTTTAAGGTTTCTAATTGCTCTGGGGGCCACTGTTCGGTAGCCACTATGGTAAAGGTGGTTTCGGGCGCTCCTTGTTCGAGAATAAAGCGCATGGACTTAGAAAAATCTCCCACGGTGCGCGGTGAGAACACACTGTTGATTTCAAATTGGATGCCCGGGTAAGTTTGGATTTTTTTTATTAATTGCACCATTTGTTCCAGGGTGCCTTTTTTCCTATCTTTATCCTGGGCCAGACCGTCGAAACTCAGCGTTAGGACGAATTTATGACGGTCGAAAAAATCGAGCATTTCGCCGGTTAATAGGGACCCGTTAGTGGTAAGTTGGAATTGTAAATTATCGGCTGGGGTCGGCGACCCCCCCGATAAAAGAAACACTGCGTATTTAACTTTTTCAAAAGCCAGCAGCGGCTCGCCACCATAAAAATTAATATAAATCGTATCCCCTTTTAAATAGGGATAGAAAAAATCCACTGTGGTTTTGATAGCGGTTTTGGTGATGGTTTTTTTCTCTTTTTTTTGAAAGCAGTAGGAGCAGTTAAAATTGCAATCATCGGTAATAATAAATGTCAGGTTGTTTATTTCCATTTTTTTTGATTCCAGTATAAATATTATAACATGAATGCATTAGTGTCGGCAACACAATGAACATACTTGCCGGGATAGGCGAAATATAAAATGTAGAGAATGTAGGCGAAGCATTTATCTAACTTCAATGTTTCACCTTCATACCCTGCCCGGCTGCGGCACTCCTTATCTTACCCTTAACCGCAAGCCGGGGAATTTTACCTGGGAATTGAATCTTAATCATAATTAACTATCCTCGGTACTTTCCTTTAACACGGTTTTAGCGTACCAGGGGTTTTTCGATACAAGTTGATTCAGGCACTGCCGGGGGATCATCAGTTTCACCTTCACCCGCGGTGATTTTGTGCAGTTGGTCCAAAGCCAGTATAGCGATTCCTTTTTTGTTATCAACCGAACCGGTTTCCTCGATAAATTCTCTTAGCAGTGAAAAGCATTTGTTTACGTTGTCTTTTTTTAAGTTTTTCATTTTAATACTCCTTATAGTTTTTAGTTTTTATTCGAGGTTCTAAGTTGTACTCTCAGAATCTCTGGCTACATGATAGTATATTTTTTTTCAAGGAGCTATAAATATCGAATCAAAAATCATAAAAATCGAATCAAAGCACAGCCCCGCCGCTTTATAAGGTGCTTTTGGGTTATTTTATATCTCTACTTCCGCTGCCTGGAAGGCGTGGGGTGCCTGTAGGAATTTTTCCTTGAAACATTTGGCGAAGTAAGCGGAACTGGAAAACCCTACTTCAAAGGAGACTTCGATGACGTTGCCGAAATTTTCTTTCAGCAGTTGAGCAGCCCGCTTGAGGCGATAGGATTGGATAAACCGGTTGGTGGATTCGCCGGTGATGGCGCGTATTTTGCGGTTCACTGTGGCACGGCTCATGTACAGGGCTTTTGCCAGTTTGTCCACTCCGAAATCCTCTTCGGACATATTCTTTTCGATGGCCTCTTTTAGTTCTTTAATAAATTCCTGGTCCACTGAAGAAACGGCGATTTCCGTAGGCTGTAAGACCAGTTCCCGCTGTATTTTTTCTTGCAGGCCGCGGCGCAGGTCGATGAGGTTTTTGATGCGGGTGAGCAGTATCTGGGTATTAAAAGGTTTGGTAATATAGTCGTCGGCCCCGGTTTGCAGGCCCTGGAGTTTGCTTTCGTCCGAAGCTTTCGCGGTTAACAGGATAATGGGGATATGGCTGGTCTTGACATCTTTTTTCAGCGTATCGCTCAATTCGTAACCGTCGGCTTTCGGCATCATGACGTCGCTGACGATGAGGTCCGGGATGATCTCCCTGGCTTTTTCGATGCCCTCTTTGCCGTCCGCTGCTTCCATTACCCGGTAATGGGGTTCCAGGGGGCCGCGGATGTACTTGCGCACATCGGGATTATCTTCCACTATCAAGATAAGATTTTTTTCTTGTTCTTCCTTTTCTATCTCTTCCGCGCCGCTCTCTTTTTCCTCTTGTACTTGCGTTTCATCCTCGAAATCAACAAAAGTTTTTGCGGGCCCCACATGCGTGGGGGAGCGTTTAGCCGCTTCGCGGCGCAGTGCAGCTTCTTTAGCAGACGATGTCTGCTGTTCATTACGTATTTCGCCTTCTATCCCCTCACCACCGAAGGCTGCTTGCGGCTCCACGACCATCTCGTCGGGTTGAAGATGATCGACTCCTAATAGCAGGCGGATAATAAACTTGCTTCCTTCTCCTTCCCGGCTGTGCACGGCGATCTCTCCATGATGAAGTTCTACCAGTTCTTTAGCCAGAGCCAGGCCGATGCCCGTGCCTCTTCGTTGGCGGTCGGTAGATTTGCCTGCCTGGTAGAAACGGTCGAACACGTAAGCCAACTCCTCACCCGCAATGCCGACGCCTGTATCGCTAACTTTTATTTCTAAGTACCCGCCGGGATAATTTTCTTCCGCCGGGCGCTCTGCCGCTGTCACGGTGATTTCCCCCCCCGCGGGTGTGAACTTAACGGCATTTGATATTAGATTTACGATCACTTTTTCAAATTTTTCGGCATCGAAGTAGAGGGAACTTTTCTCCTGCTGTGCCTGGAAACTTAATTCTAGTTCTTTCTGTTCGGTTAATGACTCGAAAGACCCCACCAGTCCTTTTAAAAAGGGGATGATGTCCTGTTGGGCGGCTTGTAATTGCATCCTGCCGCTTTCCAATTTGGACAGGTCCAGCAGCTGGTTGATCAGGTTGAGCAGGCGGTGGGAATTGCGCAGCATCATCCGCATCTCTTCTATTTGCCGCTGATCCGTACTTTCGGAAAGCCTCTGCTCTAAAGGCCCCATAATCAGTGTCAGCGGGGTGCGGAACTCGTGGGAGATGTTGGCAAAGAAGCGGGACTTGATCTTATCCATCTCCTCTAATTGTTTGGTTCTATCCGCCACTTTTTGTTCCAGGCTTTTATTTAGTTCGTCTAAATCGCGGTATATCCTGGCGTTTTCCATGGAAATAGCGATCTGGGAAGAGAGGGTATTCAGCACTTCCATGCGCTCCGGGGTGAAAGCCCCTTCCACTAAATTGTTTTCTAAATAGATAATGGCCGATAGCTCTTCGTGCCGTAAGATAGGAAAACAAACCACGGATTTGGGTTGTTCTTTTTGTATGTAAGGGTCTGAAGAATAACTGGGGTTTTTGGATAGATTATCGAATACCAGTTTCTTTTTGCTGCGGGCTACATAGTTGACCACCGACAGGGGCAGCTTATCCGATTCTTCCACGGGCAGTGCATTTAGGATACCCGAAACAGCATCCTTAGCGCCTTCCGCTTGAATGAGCAGCGAGTCACCGGTATTTTCGATGAACAAGCCTCTTTGTGCCCCGGCATTTTCGATCAGTATGTTCATCATTTTTTCCAGCAAATTTTCTAATTGGACTTCCCCGGACAGGGTTTGCGATGCTTTGATAATGCTTTTAACATCTAAAAGCTCCCCGGTGGCGTCGGTGGATGCTGAGGAAATGGTACCGGTACTGCTTAGTTTTGTGCCTGGAATCCCCATGCTTAAATACTTCGGATAGTTTTCTTCCAAATGTTTAACTTTGGCAATTGCCCCCCACTTGCTGTAGCAGTCACGCGCTTCCATAAAATAGAGGGCCGCCAGTTTGTGCCGGTTCTGCTGCATATAAAATTTTGCAGCCAGTTCGTTTGCCAGGGCTGCTTCATTTACATATTCATTTTCATAAGCTTTTTCTACCGCCTTATCGTAATATTCCGCCGCTTCTCTATCTTTACTTGTAACTCTATACAATTCCGCCTGCATTAAATAATACTTATGAAGAAAATTCACTGGCCCGAATTCGGCCCATTGCCTAAGAATTTCCATGGCTTTTTTTATTTTGGCCAGGAACGCTTTTTTATCCTTTTTCGATTCAGTCCTGGTGTATAAGACACCTGCCGAAGTTTAT
>JAGLSW010000990.1 GCA_023135565.1 Candidatus Aminicenantota bacterium
ATTGGTATTATCCGCCCGGACTCAGCTTGCCTTAGACAAAATGAGCGAGAATTTAGTCGGGCATATAAAAGAGAATCCCGGTGTTAACCTAACAGATGCGGCCTATACCCTGCAAGTGGGCAGGAAGGCTTTCCGGTACAGGAAAATGATGGTTTGTCCCGGGGCAGATGAAATCGACCTGCTGCTGACGTCCCCGGTTTCCCTGGCCGAAGAGGGCGATAAACCTGTTATATTTATATTTGCCGGGCAGGGTAACCAGTATATCGACATGGGCCTCGATCTTTACCGGGCTGAGAAGGACTTTAGGGAAGAAGTAGACCGCTGTTTTGAGATAGCGAATTCAATAACCGGATATAACCTTAAAGAGATTCTTTATCCCGGTCTTTCCCGGATGTCTACATCGCCTCGATTCGGAAAAGGGGAATCGGGACCTGTTCAAGGAGATGCAGCCGAAGTGGGCAGCCCGGGGAATCCCGCAGGTAATGCGACCCTCTCACTGGCTTCTCCCGGGTTAGATATTGACGCTCATATCGGCGACACTGGATTCAGCCAACCCCTGATTTTCATCATCGAGTATGCATTGGCCAGGTTATTGATAAAAAAGGGAATTAAACCGGCGGCGATGATCGGGTATTCATTAGGAGAATATATAGCCGCTTGTTTATCCGGTGTTTTTTCGTTGAAAGATGCGTTGAAGCTGGTTGTCGGTAGGGGAAAGTTGGCCCGGGAAACCGCTCCCGCCGTGATGTTGAATGTGCCGCTCCCCGGGGAAGAAATGGAACCGCTGCTGCCGGAAGACCTATCCCTGGCTATCGCCAGCGATCCTACTTCCGTGGTTACCGGTCCCCCGGCAGCCATAGAATCCTTTGAGAAGAAGATGAAAGAACGTCGTCTTTTATGCGGACGTATCGATATAGCTCATGCCTTCCATTCGCCGCTGATGGAGCCCATCCGGGGAAAGTTAGAAAAAGCCTTCGCCGGTTTGACTTTGAATAGCCCGCAATTGCCCTACATCTCCAATGTCAGCGGTGATTGGATTACCCCGCGGGAGGCGGTGGACCCACAGTATTGGGGAAGACATTTGTGTTCCACCGTCCGGTTTTCAAAAGGGATAAATAAATTGCTGGAAATGGAAAACGCCGTTTTCATAGAGATCGGTCCGGGACGTATGCTGGGAAACATAGTACGCCAGCAAAAAAAAGCGAAACCCAGCCAGTTGATACTTAATGTGCTGCGTCACCGGGACGAAAAAACCCCGGACGACTATTATTTTTTAAAAAGAATCGGGCAGTTATGGGGTTATGGATTGAAGATAGATTGGGGACGTTTTCACACTGTTGAAAAGAGGCGCCGCATACCGCTTCCCACCTATCCTTTTGAAAAGCAGCGTTATTGGCTCGAAGGGAATCCTTTTAAAATCGGGCAGGTAGGGGCGGAAGCCGGACAGCAGCCGGGCGATGCCTCAACCGCAGTCGTCGGGGGTAAGAAAATCCCCGCGGCGAAAATTCCCGTGCCGCTGCATTCCAGGCCGGAACTTAGTTCCACCTATACCGCCCCCGTGACCGGGACTGAAAAAACGCTGGCCGGGATCTGGCGGGATCTCCTCCATTTAGAGGAGGTAGGCGTATACGACGATTTTTTTGAATTAGGTGGAGATTCATTAAAAGTCACCGCTTTCCGCGGCAGAATTCACCGGGAAACCGGTATCGACGTCGTTTTGAGTGAGTTTTTTAGTCGTCCTACCATAAGGCAGATTGCCGGTTATATAGATGAAAGTAGGGATAAAAAAAGCTTTTGCCGGATAGAACCGGTGGAAAGTAAGGATTATTATCCTTTATCCGACGCCCAGACCAGGTTGTTTATTTTGCAGCAGGTAGAATCTGCCAATGTGAGTTATAACCTGCCCTTTGTGGTATTTTTAGAAGGAATATTAGATAAAGATAGAGTGGAAACAAGCTTTGGAAAAGTAATAAACCGGCATGAAACGTTTAGGACCGGCTTCTTTATCGTGGATGAGCAGCCGGTACAGCGAATCCATAGTCCCGGGGATATGGACTTCAAGATCGAATTTGAAAAAAAACCCAAATTACATCATTCATCTTCCGGCATTAAAAAACTTGTTCTTGAATTTATACGCCCTTTCGATTTATCGCAAGCTCCACTGCTACGGATAGGATTAATCGCAATCCGGGAAAACAAACATCTGTTGATGGTGGATATGCATCATATCATAACCGACGCCTTTTCTCACAACATATTGGTTGAGGATTTTGTTTCCTTCTATTCCGGTGAAGAGTTAGCGCCCCTGAAACTTCAATATAAAGATTATGTGGAATGGCGAAACAGGCGTGAAGAAAAACAAAAAACATTAGAACAAGAAGCATATTGGCTGAAACAGTTGGCCGGGCCACTGCCCGTGCTAGACCTCCCCACCGATTTTGTCAGGCCCGAATCCCAGGGTTTCGAGGGCGGCAGGATAGGCTTTAGTATCGGCAGGGAGAAGCTCGACTCCCTCAGGGAGACAACATTAAAAGAGAATGTGACCATGCATATGCTCATGCTGGCGATTCTTTATGTCCTATTAGCGAGACTAAGCGGGCAGGAAGATATTATCATCGGCACCCCCATTGCCGGTCGTAATCACCCGGACGTTGAAAATATAATCGGTCTTTTTGTGAATACCCTGGTCCAGAGAAACTACCCCGGTAGGGGAAAGGGATTCCCGGATTTTTTAAAGGAGGTCAAGCAGAACTCCTTAGACGCCTATGAAAACCAGGACTACCCCTTTGACGACCTGGTAAAAAAGCTGGTGAAAGAGCGTGACAACAGTCGCAACCCGCTTTTCGATGTGATGTTCGAGATGCAGAAAATCGATGCCCAACAGCAGCAAGGCATGGGTAAGGTAGGTGAATTTGAATTAAAGCCCTATAAACGGGAGATTACCACCACGCTGGTCGACATGGATTGGGTAGGTAGGGAAAGCGAAGACAATATCTATTTTACTATCACCTACTGTACGAAGTTGTTCCGGGAAGAGACAGTTGTATTTACAGCCGATTGTTTCCAGGTGTTGATCGATAGTATTATCGAGAAACCCGGCAGTAAAATTAAAGATCTGGATTACACCCTCATGGAAAAAGAATTAAGCACAAAAGAGGAGACGAAAATCGAATTCAATTTTTAGTTTTTTTTATAGCGTATTAGTATTTTCTCTTGTCCCCTTAAGGTAAGGGGTTCTCGATTTTTCGGGTTGTAAGCCTGGGGGACTAAGTTGAAATAAGGAGGCAGCGTTAACAT
>JAGLSW010000991.1 GCA_023135565.1 Candidatus Aminicenantota bacterium
GCGCCGCGGGCTTGGAAAAGTTTGACCAAAACTCTTGTTAATTTCATCGTCTCCTGGTGAGGCTCGTACGTATCATGATTGCCTGTCCCTTTTTCGCCTTTTTTGCCGAAAAACGGCAAAATTACACGGCACGGTAACCTTTTCCTCAACAAATAATTTGAAAAAACATAAAAAATCCATTATAATAGCTCATGAAAAGGAGCCGAAATGAGTGATCAAAATAAACCGGTAAAAAAAATACCTTATGGGATTTCCGACTATGAACTCATCCGCGGTGAAAACTATTACTACGTAGATAAAACCCCTTACCTGGAAACACTCGAGAAAACAGGCCGCTATGTATTTTTTATCAGGCCCCGGCGTTTCGGTAAATCCCTGTTTGTCTCTTTAATGGTGGCTTATTATGATTTATACTACAAAGATCGCTTCGAGGAATTTTTCAAAGGAACCTGGATATATGACCACCCTACCGGCGAACAAGGCCAATACCTGCTGTTGACTTTTAATTTTTCCGCGGTTGACGCTGTGCCGGATAAAATCGAAACCTCCTTTTTAGATCATGTTCGCGGTACAGTCTTAGATTTTTTAGATAAATACAGCGACATTTTATCTTCCGGGCGGGAGCATATTATTCATGAAGTATTAGTGAAAAACATCGAAGAGAGCCGCTCGGCTTCGGACATATTATCTAACCTTCTCCGTTTATGTAAAAGGCTGCCTCGAAAATTGTATGTTATTATCGACGAGTATGATAATTTTGCCAACTCTATCCTGTCCAGCGCCGGTGGGGATGCATATCGAAACCTAACGCATGGCGTGGGTTTCTTCCGTTCCTTTTTCAATGTGTTAAAAAGCGGGTCTACCGGTACGGGCGCCCCTATCGCCCGCACCTTTATTACCGGCGTATCGCCCGTCACTATGGATGATGTCACCAGCGGATACAATATCGGCAAGAATCTTTCCCTGGAACCCGGCTTAAACCGCATGTTAGGCTTTACCGAAGCAGATGTGACTGAAATGATCGAATATTACAGGGAGCAGGGCTTGGTGGTTCACCCCACACCCGATTTGCTGGCAGTTTTGACCCGCTGGTATGGGAACTACCTTTTTTCCCCCAGGGATGATTTAAGGATGTTCAATTCCGATATGGTACTGTATTTTATTGACAATTATATACCGGCAAAAGCGTTTCCCGACGATTTAATCGACAGGAATGTCAGGATCGACTACGGTAAATTAAGGCATTTGATTATGGTAGATAAGGGGCAGGCAAAAAAACCGGCTGCCAATGGGAATTTTAGTAACCTGAAGGAGATTATCGAAGAGGGCGGCACATCTTCTAAAATCGTCTCCGGTTTTCCTTTAGAGGGATTGCTGGAAACAAAGAATTTCAAATCTTTGTTATTTTACTTAGGGCTGTTGACCATAGAGGGCCCGGATAAGAACATGCTGCGTTTGCGGATTCCCAATGAAACGATAAAACGGTTGTATTATGATTATATCGAGGCAGCCTATCGTGAGACCGGTGTATTTGCCTTAGACCTGTCGAAATATTCGCAGTTAATGACCGGTATGGCTTATGACGGTGAATGGCGGTCTTTATTTGAATTTCTCACTGCCCGGATGAGTGAGAGCATGAGTTTGCGGGATTTGATAGTAGGTGAGAAATCCATCCAGGCGTTTTTAAATGTTTACTTAGGTTTGAGTGATTTGTACATTATTCATGCGGAAAAGGAAATGAACAAAGGGTATGCGGACATCGTTATAGAACCTTTTTTAGCCCGCTATGAAGGAATAAAGTACTCGTACATTATCGAGATCAAGTATAAAAAAAGAGGAGACCGGGGGAGAAAAGACAGCCAATCGTCGTCTTTGCCGCTGCCGGGGACATCGACAGGGGATGCTTTTGATGTGCTCTTTAAGAAAGAGATTCTAAAAGAACCTGCGGCAGGGGAAGCTGGCCCGGACAGCAGACCGGGGGCTGATGGCATCGACAAAAAGAAGGTTCAGCAATTGGTGGAAGAAGCGGAGGAGCAGCTAAAAAAGTACAGTATCGACAAGAAGTTCAGGAAGTCTATTGGGAAGACTGAATTAGTTAAGTTAGTGTTGGTTTTTTCGGGTCATGAAGCGGTTTACATCGGCCCGGTGAAATAGACAAAGTTGAGATGAAGAAGGGATAAACGATGAACAAAAAACCGGCTTTTTCTTATGATAAAGAAGTCGATGTGTTATATGTTTCTTTTTTTCCGGGTGAGAAAGCAACAGCCGCCGTTGAATTGAATAATGATATCCTGCTGCGTTTTAACCGGGCTAAAAAACGTGCGGTCGGCTTGACTTTGATGAATTTTTCGATGTTAGTGCAAATGACTAATTTAGGCCCCCGCAGCTTTCCGATGACCGGTTTAAATGAGTTGGAACCTGATTGGCAAGAGATGGTAATTGGAATTATCACCACACCACCGGTAAATCGTATTTTGAAAGTATCTGTTTACACCCCGTCATTTAGTGAAACCGTACCGATTGCTCATGTGGAGAGTCCTGAAGCGGCAGGTTCTCTTTCTCCCGCTGCCCAAGTTTGACAAAGCGATAAATTGCTCTCACTAAATCCCAAAATCTTGCTTTGCAGCAAATTTCCCACGATCACACGTAGCGGCTTCAATTTGAATTTAATTTCCAATTTAAGATTTTTCTTTACAGGGAGTACAGCAAGTACTTAAAAATATTTTCTAAATATGCTATAATACCTTCTTTAAAATTTTCGCAGAAGGAAGAATGAAAAAAAAAATTAAAGAAAGCGTAGGTAGTAACGGGAACGTTAATCCTGTGAGTATAATAATAACTTCTATAGCATCAGTAGCCACTATTGTTGGTGTCTATTTAGCTTTTTTCCATCCGTGGTCCAAAACTGTTCAAGGAAGGATAATAGATGAACTAACTAAAGATAAAATCGTTGGTGCAACAATCATAATTGGAAATAATGTAAAAACAACTGACAGTGACGGGAAATATGTTTTTCGAAAGATAAAACCAGGTTTCCATAAAATAAAAGCGATGCAACAAGGCTATGAAACTTTTATTACAAATATAGAAGTTACTGATGATATTGAACAGGACATAAAGATGAAATCGATACTACAATCCCCTCGTAAGAATGTGCTTGAACCAATATCTCAAATAAAAAAAAGTGATAACGTTATAGGAAAAATCAAAAGGGCAATAGTAATAACAAGAATAGAATCAACACATCCAGACTATGTTGTTATTAAGAATATAACAGAAAAATTGATTGATATAGGCGGTTATACCATTGCCGAAGGGAATGATGAATTTATGTTTCCTGATAATACTATACTTAAGCCAGATCAAGCAATTTCGGTATTGTTTTTTGGAAAGAAGAATGCTCATGAAATCGGAAAATACAAAAAGAAAGGGCAATTGGTTTCAACGGCATTTGGAATTAAAAGAGGAGAAACAATCACTTTATTGAATAAAGGACGAGAAACCATTGATATAAAGCAAGCGAGATGAACAGTAAACATCGCTCCCCCTTCAAAAGTTCTTCATTTTTTTCAGGTGTTACCGGAAAGCGATCTTTCTTATTATCAGGCTGCCGGGGGCAAACATGGTTTCGGCAATCAGGTATCTCCCGCCTCCATGAGAGCTTCGATTTCCCGGATAAGTCCTGGAATATTGGGAGCATCAAAGCTCATGTCCGGCGCAGGGATTCGATTCCGTTTTATATCAGGCGGAATATGTTTGTGATGAGGAAAAGTGCTCTCCAGTTTCGGTTCATCAGGGTGAGGCTGCGAGTCATACCAATATAGTTTTTCTTCCCCTTTCCAAATTTCATAACCATACCAATCAATAGCAATCGGCGAACAATGAAATAATAGCCGTTCACGAATCACAATGCGAAATTCTTGCTCTAAAAAAATTTCCCCGGACACGCGAGCAAGAGATGCGCCCCGTTTTACCAGGGTCACTGTCGAGCGATTAATTGGTGGGAAATTTTCAGTAAGGGTATACAGGAAGAATTCATAACCTTCGACTGTTTGAAAAATTCTATTCATGCAGACTCACGGACTAAACCCGTTATACTTGGAGAGTTCCGCTGTACCCTGAGTATTTCGCCGCGGTAATCAGCCTGGCGGGCCAGCCAGGTGCGGTAGACACTGGCCCATTCACCGAAATCAAGCATCCAATTATCGTTGTCCGGCTCTTCCCCACTCATATATGCCGCATAAAAAGTTTCGGAACGAATACCGAATTTGCGTTCGAAGTCCATTAATTCTGCTTCCAGCGCGTGTATATCGGCCAAAATGTCATGGATGGTCATTTTTTACCTCTTTTTTTCGACAACATTATGCCATTACATGGCGGTAATGAACAACATGTTCTACATAGTTCGATTTCTCACCGTCAGGTGGCTTTTTATTCAAGCTTAGCCTTGAATAAACACTATAATATAAAATTTCTTATTCATTCACTCTTAGATTAATATATTCTTCACTGTTTGTCAACAAGCGTTCTGATTTTTTCCAGGCTGGTGCGCGAAAAAAGCTTGTAAATTGGAAGCCAGACTTCCAATTTACAAACTTTTTCTTTGAAAACCGGTTGATTATCCCGCCCCCAAGATTGGGTAGGACTCGATGACCTAAATACAGCTATCCACGGCCCGTGAGCAAGGGTTGACGGGCAATAGGCAATCTTTCCCGGCTTAAAAAAAATCCTTCCCGGTCGATGAGCAGCCTTTGACGGATTGTGGGCAATCGCTCCAGCCCGGTGCGCAGTGACTCTCGCGATTAGAGAGCGAAGGCAGCCGACCAGGGAGCGAAGGGTTCCGGCCAGGGGAGCAGCTTTTCCCGGTCATGGAGCAATGCTTGCCGACCAGGACTCTTCACGAAACAAAGTCCAGTACTCTCCTGATCTTTTTCATTTTAAAAAAATCTCTCAGTCTTAGTATAAATGTGGGTATTGCATAAATAGTTGAAAAAATACTTGCAAATAATAACATAATTTCCAGACTGTTCATCTCAGGATTATATATGCCTGTCACTATAAAAAACACCGATAATACCGCTAAAAGAAAAAATGATAGAGCTAAAAAACCTGTAACTTGAAATACATTTCCTCCTAATTTCTCAATATACGGCTTATATTTGCTTCTCAAGTCGTTATATTCTCGATAAGAACTTTTCTCATTTTCGTTTCTTTCTCCCATCTTAATTATTTTGAGTCCATATTTATAATAACTGCGGTCAATTATGTTCCCGAAATAATTTGCACCGCCAATATGTTTATCGCTTATTTCCATATTTTTTATATCTTTTTTTATTGTATCAAATCCTTTTAGGATTTCCTCTTTTGACCCAAAAAAGAAACGAACGTTTAAATTTAAATCGAACAGGACGGTAATGTCTTTTTCGTCGATTCCTTCTAAGCCCCATTGTAGTTTTTCATAATTTTCCGTTAGCCATTCTTCTGCATCCATTTCTTCGCGGAATAGGATTTTCTCTTTGTTTAAATGTCCCACGCTGTCGTTTTTGAATATTGCCCAGTATTCAAAATCATCATCATATTTACGTTGATCAAAACTTAAATCTTCCATTTTTTTGATTTCTTTGTTTTTGCCTAAACGGTCTAATAATTTCATTTTATTATCTCCTTATTTCTCATTATATCAATTTTCTGTGTTTTTGTAAATCCCTTCATCCGCTTTAAATTGCCCGGTCCCTTAGATTTCTTTGTGCAAGTTCATGCGCTGACCCAAATCCACAAAGAGGCAGATCAACTATTGTTTGGTAACTATTCAGTTCTGATGGCCTCGTAAAAAGTCTTTTTTGAGCAAGATCAGATTTTGAAAACCCTTTGTTATCAGCAGTCTTCATTTTCAGTTTCCTCTAATTTAGGCTTTTTACGAGACCATCAGTTCTGGAAAAAACTAAAA
>JAGLSW010000992.1 GCA_023135565.1 Candidatus Aminicenantota bacterium
CGCACGGGGAGGCGATAAGCTTCTTCGCCGCAGAGGTGCTTCTAATTTATTAAGAGTATTGTTCAAACTTCTTCCAAAGTTTGGCCCCCGGCAGGGCCGCCGGAGGCAAATTTGATTTTGGGCGAAAGCCTATTGCTCGATGCAGTCAAATATTTTACTGCGGTCAAGTTCGTGCCAGTACTCGATAGATAACTTCCTGATGTGAGCAAAATATGCCGGGGTTAGATTCCCGTATTTTTTTATGGCGGCTCGAATGTCCGCTTTGATTTTTTCTATAATTTCTTTTTTGACGTGCAAACGCAGCTTTTGGTCGCGGTATACGAATTCCGCTGCCGGTTGGATAAAACCGCTGCCTGCTATTTTTATCGTGCCTCGTCCCAAACTGGCGCCGGTGGAAACCTGTAAGCCATCGTTTAAACAACTTAAGGGCGGTTCGTTCCCGGCAAAAGAGATCACTTTTAGACTGTCTAAGGGCGCGGCTAATATTTCCCTGGCCCGTAAACCCATCTTGGCCCCTATTAGCGAATAAATACCCAGATGGCGGTGAAGCTCATTGGTCAAGACGCAGGCTTTCCATTCCTCCATGCCGTGTGCTGCGATAATTTTATTCACAAAAGGAGCCACGTCGGGTTTAAAAGAAGAGGGAACCTCGGGGAAAGTATTCAACACTACCACTTCCCGTTCCATTAAATGGGAATCCGCCGCATGTCCTAAAAGTTTTAAATAGACTTTATAAATTTCGGCCGCTTGGTAATGTTCGACTTCATATACATTTGCGCCTTTTCGAGTAAACCGGAATAAATCGGGCCGGTTTAAATAAATCACAGCAATCTCGTCCCAGATGCGGAAATGACCCTGTACGAGAAGCTTTTCGATGGCAGCATGGCGGTGAAGTTTCACCGTAAGAGCGGCTGCGGGAGTGTTCAGGGCTTTGATCCGCGTAAAAAACCCGGTGTTGAATTCTAAGTTCTTAATGGCCGGGTTACTAAGGGCTTTTATGGTTAAACCGGAAGCGAAGACTTTTCGAGCAGACAGTAAATCCCGACGGGTGTTCCAATCAACCTGGGCAGAAGCGGGCGAAACGCCGTAATAGATTACCTGTGAGATTTTGTTTTTGATGGCGGCGTTTAATTCCAGGGCGTCGGCAAGGTTGGTGAGCGGCCCCAAACAAAGATAAACACAAGGACTTTCCGCTTCACTTAGTACCGCGGCGATGACTTCAGCGGCAGGGGGGAGATATTTTGCCTCCGGGGAGGCGTCCGGCCCGGCAGCGGCGAAAATCTTTTCCGACCAGGCGCGCCAGGGCGGGCTTTTTTTTTGCAGTTCCCGACCGGGCTGAACCACCGGGCTGGAGCCGGGAGCCTGCAAGAACTTTTTATTATAGGCGGGCTGGCCGGTAGTTGACCGGGCATTACCGGGGAATGCCGTACCCATAAGGATAAGCAGTTTTTCGAGGCTGCGGCGCCCGGTTTTAGGGGATACCGCGCCGTCGGACGTGACCATTAACCGCGTATCGGCCATATCCTGGTTGAACAGCAAAATGAGTGCCCTGATGTCATCCAACGCCATATCTGTATCTATAATCAGGGGCACCCGGTAAGAATGAGCGTTTAATTGCAGGGTGACTGATTGAAATAAAAGCAGGCATAAAATAAAAGTAAAAAAGTTGAATTTTTTTTGCATTTTTTTCTCCTTGCGGTTTCCACCCGGCTTATGGTCTGAACCTGAATCCCACCTGGAAATTTCTACCGGGCATGCGGTACAGACCTGCGCTTAGACCGGGGAATTCTCCGAAAATACAGTAATCTTTGTCGAATAGATTATTCACATCTAAGATCAGGTCGAGATTTTCGGTTACGGGAAAAATCAACCTGGAGTCCAGCAGGAAATATGAAGAAATCGGATTCTTCGACAAATCATCGGCATAATAATCGCTTATGTATTGTCCTCGCAGGAGAGCAAAAAATTTCTTTTTCCCAAAACGCAGCGAAAAATCTACTTTCTGTCCCGGTTTGCCCCTGGTATAATTCCCATAGTTTATGTATGAATAAGAGATTCGGCTGGAAAGAAACCGGGTTACCGGGGCATCTAATTCGGTTTCGATGCCGAAAAAAGAAAATTCGCCTGTATTGGAAAAAATAAATAGCGGCGGCGGAAAATCATTGCCAATGGTGCGAATCATATTAGAGCCTTTCATATAAAAGAGGCTGCCTTTTAATACCGCCCTGCCGCCGATTTTTTGTTCAACCCCGATTTCATAATTCCACACTCGTTCCGGTTCCAGCTCCGGGTTGGCCGGGGGAAACATATAGAGCTCGTTTAATTGCGGTGAACGAAACCCTTTACCGATAACGCCCCTGAACGTAGTGTCGGCCGCGGCCTGGAAAAGGAGGCCCATTTGGGGACACCATTCCCGCCCGTATAGGGAATCGAATTGCAGCCTGAGACCGGCTGAAAAAATCCATTTATCGTTTAAAAAGGTTTCATTTTGAACAAAAAGCGCACCTTCATTTTTGTTCCATTTCCCTTTAGGCCAGGTGAAGGTTCGACCTCCGAAAAAACGAATATCTCCACCGATAGTTAGTTCGCTGTTTTTAATTCCCCTGGTTGTGAACCTGAGCACAGCGCCGTTGGTGAAGTCCCTCGAATCCCAGCCGTCGGAAAATCGGTGTGTGCCGTAATTGCGGTACATTTTGACAGCCAATTCATTTTTTTTCCACTGCCGGTTTAATGAGAGAGACAGGGAACCCCGCCGGTAATCGTTCCAGAAGCCGGTGACCGGGTTGTCTATGGTGCCGGGTTCGTGCTTTTCCCCGTCGAAATATTTCCCCTGCAGGGTAATCCGGGTTTTCGAGGCCAGGTCATAAACCAGCTTCCCGGTAAAAGAATGTCCCGAATAATCGGAATTCTCCACATGTCCGCTGCTCTGTCGTTTGTCGAAGGTGAAAAAATACTTAAAGGTGTCTAAGCTGCCGCCGTGTTTCAAGTTGTACTGTTGGGTGTTGAAACTGCCGTAAGAAGCGCTGAGATCGGTTTCGGATTTTTTTTCCGGCAGCCGGGTAATAATATTAATCGCACCACCTAAAGCTTCGCCCCCATAGAGCACGGACGCCGGGCCTTTAACCACTTCGATGCGCTCCACGTTATCTAAAGGGAAGGAATGGGAAACGGCGCAGCCGAACAAGCCCATTTTTTCCGGTTTGCCGTCCACAAGTACTGCCACCTGCCGGCAATTTTGCCCTAAGCCCCGGATAACCACATCGGCCCGGCCAAAGTCGCCCGAACGATTGACAAAGATGCCGGGGAGGTAATCCAGTATGTCCAACGCATTATTAGCGGACGAGGTATCGACGTCCGATTTTTTTACTACGTTTACGGTATTAGCGCAGTTTTTTAGAGCTTTTGCGGTCATGGTGGCGGTGACGACGACCACCTCGTTTTTTTTTATCCGGTAATAGTTTTGTTTGCGGTTATTTTTTTCTGCGTTGTCCTGTTCTTTTTTATCTGCTGTGAACCCGGCCGCTGCGGCAGCGCAGGCCAGCAGGAAAAACAGCAGCCATTTTTTTGTGGTCATCGGTTTTTCTCCTTAAGAATGTGCTACTAATGTTAAAATCGTAGCACGAAAGGTGGGCAAAGTCAAGCTGCCCCTAAAATTTCCGTCAAAATCATGAAAACTATCACCTGGACAGGATAGAGAGACAAAAAAAATGCACATGAATCTTTCCTAATCAAAAGTTTTGGGAAGTCCGGAAACCCTTTTTCAAAAGGGTTTTTGGCCGCCGGAGGCAAAGTTGATGGGGAATCTGGGGGAAGGAGGCGGGGCTTTTATTTTGGAACCTGTTATGGTATAGTGTTTTGTCAAGACTAAGCTTGAAAAAACCGCCTGAGAGTGAGAACTTGAAATATTTAAAACATGTTGTTAATAACCGCCACGTAATGGCATAATCTTTTCTCTGAAAATGAAAAAAAATCGAATGACTGAAAAACAAAATCCCGGTGAAGAAAATCTTACCGGCACCTGGTACGCGGTCACGGCTTTCGGTTTGTGGGGCATACTGCCCATATTCTGGAAACTTTTAACCGAGATTTCGCCTTATGAGATCGTGGCTCACCGGGTGGTGTGGACCTGCTTGTTCTGCGCTTGCCTGCTCTTCCTGCGGCGCAGGTTGGCCCGGGTGAGAGAAATATTTACATCTAAAGCCAAAATGAGGGGGCTGCTTTTGGCTGCTTTCCTGCTGGGTGTGAACTGGCTGACCTTCGTCTATTCGGTGAATTCCAACCAGGTGCTGGATGCCAGCATGGGTTATTATATCAACCCCTTAGTCAGCGTTTTCTTAGGATTATTAGTACTCAAAGAAAAAGTCAACCGGTGGCAGAAAATCTCTATCCTGCTGGCTTTTACCGGGGTGTTAATCATTGCTTTCCAGTACGGCAAAATCCCCTGGATCGCCCTGACCCTGGCGTTCACCTTCGGCCTCTATGGGCTAATCAAAAAAACCGGCGGCGTGGACGCCATTACCGGCCTTACCATAGAAACCCTGTTAATGATTCCCGCCGCCTTAGGTTTTATCCTGTTGACCGCGGTAAATGGCAAAGGCGTCATCGTAACCGGGCCGTTGACCACCTTTTTGCTTTTAATGTCAACCGGGGCGGTGACCGCGGTGCCGCTGCTTTTTTTTGCCGGGGCAGCGCAGCGAATTCCCCTGTCGCGAGTCGGCTTTATCCAATACCTGACCCCCACCTGTTTTTTCCTCTTAGGCAGGTTTGTCTTTCATGAGACTTTTTCATTGGTGCAGCTTGTTAGTTTTATTTTTATCTGGATAGCTCTTATCATTTACTCTTTTTCCCACACTGCTTTCATGAAAAAATCGCAAAAAAAATTAAATCGTTCGCGATAGTATGCTGCTGTACGGTGAAGTAGCTCTTTTTCGTATCCGGGGGACGGCGTCCCCAGCCAATAAGCCACTGCGCGGGCCCACCACGTGGGCAGGGTATAAGCCGCTGCGCGGCAGTACCCCAAACGCCGGGGAAACCGGCAGTTGGAGAAGTTTGGAATTGTGGTTCCCGCGGCGAAGTAGGTGATGGTAAGAAACGAAATCCCTCAAATTTCGGTTTTTTTATTGGAATTTAATAGAAAATGGTGTACGATATGACTGCGAGGTTAAAATGGAAAAATATACGATTATCGTAGAGCAAGACGAAAATGGCGTGTTGATCGGTTCCGCCGTCGAACTACCGGGCTGTCATACCCAGGCCCGTACCTATGACCAATTGTTTTCCAGGATGAAAGAAGCAATCGAGCTTTATCTCGAGGTAGAAGAGGAAAGAGTCGAGGCTGTTCACAATAAGTTTTTAGGTGTGCAGCAAATAGAAATTTAGATGAGTCAATTACCGATACTCACTGCAAAAAAACTGATCAAGGTTCTCAAAAAAATCGGGTTTGAAATAATAAGGTCTATTTTTGCCTGCCCCCATTCCGATCCTAACTCAAACTCCGTTGGGGCTAATGCCGATCTTTTTTAATACAAATTCTCTGAATTCTTCAACGATTACCAGGACAGCGCATAACTCGTCTTCATCAAGTACAAGAAATGTATCCGGGTATCTGACTTCTACGCCACATCCCGCGATTGTATCGAATTTATCTTCATATTGTGCAAAATCGCCATCAAGTTGAATACATTGCTCGATAAGAAATTCCAGGTTATGAGTTCTTTTTATTTTTTCAGAAAATTTTGCCAGGAATGCCTTCGAGTATTTCTCCACAGCCTGTTGGAAGTGAAAACAAACTGCCTCGAGTACAGAGTCTTCAGCTTCCAGTTCTCTTTTAGCGACTTTTAGGTCTCCGCCCGCTTTTTGCAGCCAAAGTTTAATATACTCGTCTTTGTTCATTGGATAGGCACCCCGGTTTGGAGGACGGAATGGATAATATTGCCGGGGAAATTTTTCATCTCTTCCGTATAATGCCGGTCACGAACTATAATATCCGCATCTAATCCGGCTTTTGCACACAGTCTTTTAATTTTTGATTGAAAAGCGGTTAATTTTCTTCTTTCGATATTTTCCCGGTGAACGATGATTAAGATATCGAAATCGCTCTCGTCGGTAAAATCTCCTCTTGTTCTCGAGCCGAAGAAGATGATCTCTTTTTTATAGGGGATAACCTGGTGGATGAACTGTTTTATTTTTGAGACATCCTGATCTTTTTTCATTAATTTTACCTCTCCTTATTTATAACCCATTTTCCGCAAGTT
>JAGLSW010000993.1 GCA_023135565.1 Candidatus Aminicenantota bacterium
TGGAAGGCAAAATAGAGTGGGAAGGAGACCTTGACGAAATGAGAGCTATATAAAAATCGTTGAGGAAGCCTTACCGACTCATTAACCCTGCATATTCAATCATCGAGAAAACTTTATTTTACTGATTAGTGTGTCCCAATTACTTTCATCTATATTGTCGATTACTTCACAAAGGTACTCCTTAAGAGTCTCTTTAGAAATTTTAGACTCCCCTTTAAAATAGGCAATCTTGGATATTTCAATTAGGTGAAACATAAATAGCCTGGGATTACCTGCGACCAGCGAAAGTACTATTTCAATAACTCCGTCTTCGAACAATTTTTCGATCCCACCTTTATAACCCGCATGATTCAGCGAGGCTGTTACTGCGCTTCCGGCTAATTCAAGATCGAAACCTTCCAGTTTTTTGAAGGTGTTGATCAAACCCAAAATGGAAACATCGCCTTTGTTATTTCGGGCATCTTTCAACTTTCCATATAATTCATTTTGTAAAGAAAAGACCAATATCAACTTACTATTGATCATTATATCGCGGCTTAACTCCAATATCTTCATCACTTCCTTGTCCCATTCGGGCGCTTCCAGGGGAAAACGTCCCACCTTATCCAGTTCATCGATGAATAATACTACCGGTTCTTCTATTTTTTCCAATAATTTAACGATTGTTGAGTACAGCGTATTTTCATTGTGTATAGTGAAATCTTTTGTTTCCACTTCTTCTTTCCCTTTTTCACGTGTCCCGGCCAACCGGGTTTTTAAATCCGCGGGTATTAACTTGCCGATTAAGCTTTCTTTTGTGCCGGCGCTTAATTCGCCCTGGATAATTTTTCGAGTTGTCTCATGGTTCTCGAGGACAATCGAATATTCCAGGCGGGCAATTTCAAAGGCTATTTCTTGTGCACCGAAAATCGTTAACAGTTCATCATTTGCTGTAATCAAAGTTAGTAAGCTGCGCAATATTACCCTTAAAAAATGGAGGCGGGATTTTTCTGCTTCGTTTAAAGGAAAAGAAAATTGCAGGTAGTCGCAGTAAATAGAATCCTTTATCATATCTTTCTTAAGTTTTAATAAGAAGGAACTTTTCCCGGTTCCCTGTTCCCCGATTATAGCGCAGTTCTGCTTCATCTCGATAGATGTGATAAAGTATTTCAATAGGAATTCCCTATCCACAAACCGCTTAATATCGTCTCCTTCGAGACCTGTCATAACGAACAGCGGTTTTTTTATGCCGAAAAATTTAAATATTCCATTCTTGCCTGCTGCTTTTTTTGCCGACATATTTAGCCTCCTGGTCTACCATTATATTCATTTTCCAATTTTAGCATATTTCAGGCAAAATTGATATACTTGAATATGTAAACCGGCAATAAGCCGGATGCCTTCATTTTAATGGGCTTCAGAAGTATGTGCTCCTTATATCAACTCTTGAATCTTTTTTCCAGGAAAATTTAAGTTTACGATGCGCTTTCGGTTGGATAGATTAAATCTTCCAGGTATTTAATTTCATTATAATAGAAGGCATTCAAAATATTTTTTAATTTTTCTCTATCCGGCTTCAGCAGCTTTAAGAATTCTATGCATGTTGATTTTAAAGGCTCTAAATAGTTTTCTACAATATCCCAAACAATATAGGGTATTCTTATTCAATTTTAATTGTCTCCCCTTTTATCTCTTCTTTGATTACCGGGTTCAGGGAGTCCATGTAAACAAGATCAACCTCCCTATTGAAAATCTTTTGTAGGAAATTTTTCATTTCACGGTAATTTTTATATTTTTTGTGCTTCCTCGGCATGTCTACCAACAGGTCCACATCGCTTTTCCCGGAAACTTTGCCTTTGGAAAAGGAACCATAAAGATATAGAGCAGTTACACCATACTTATTATAGAATAAATCTTTATTCTTTTTCAAAATCTTTATTACTGCGTCTTTATTTGTCACACTCATTCTTCAATACCTCAATATCTAATATATTCTTTATTGGAGTGAATGTCAATATTTTTTCTATATTTTAGACGAAATTGATCATTGAGATGTGATGTTTCCTTCGTTAAGAATCTCCTTAAGCTTTGTTAGAATTTCAGGAGATACCGGGAGTAGGGGAGAACGCACGGGGCCACCGTAAAGCCCAAGAAAATCCATTGCCGCTTTTAAAGCAGGAACCCCCCAGCGACTGGTAACGGCTGCATTGACGGGGATCATTTTCTGCTGCAATTCCCGGGCTGATTCGGTTCTGCCGCTGAGGAAATGATCGTGAAGAGTCAAACACTCCCGGGGAGCAATGTTGGCTAAAGCCATAATGCCACCAACTGCTCCCACGGATAAGGCGGGCAGGAAAAAACTCCCGGAACCGGCCAGGATTTGAAATCCTTCCAGCCTGTTGTTTAAAGCCCCGATTTTGGTCACATTGCCGCTGGAATCTTTCAACCCGATAATATTGTGGTGTTCCGATAGAGCAGCGATGGTATCTTCATCTAAGTCGATTCCCGTACAGGCCGGCATATTGTAAACCAGCACGGGAATAGGAGAGGCATCGGCAGCGGCAAAAAAATGTGTGCGCAGCACTTCCAAAGTCATTAATTTTTTGTAATAGTGGGGCGGAAGCACTAAAGCGGCATCAGCGCCTATTCCGGCAGCCCCTTTTGTTAGTTCGATAGTCTCCCGGGTCGATTGACAGCCGGTGCCGGCAATCAGCAGTTTGTTCATGGGGATAGCTTCGCGGGCGGTTCTCAGCACCTGCAGCTTTTCGTCCTTAGAAAGCAGGACGAATTCGCCATTAGAGCCTAAGACCACATAACCCCGTAAATCGAAACGGTTCAGGAAAGAGAGATTTTTTTTTAACGCCTCTTCTGCCACAGTTCCGTTATTGTCGAAAGGCGTGGGGATTGGGGGATAGACACCCTGCAATTTAATGGTTTTCGTATCGTTATTTTGGTCTGTCATGCCTTTATTGTATAACACCGGCCCAAAAAATTCAATAGCCCCCGGCGGGGGCGCCCTCTGAGCCGCTGCGCGGCAATGCACCAAAGGGAAGAAAAAGGGGACACTCATTAGAAGTATTTTGTCAAGAGGGTAAACCTATCTTTTTTAATTTTTTCGTATTACATTAGCACTTGCTGCAAAATCTAAGAATGCCTGCGCCCTGGATTTCTAATTAGGTTACAGCACCACTCTGTAGCCTGGCACGTCGGTGCCAAACAGAGCATTCTGCACCAGACACTCATCCGGATCAAGGCAATTATGAATAATTTCACTGCTGACAATTATTTACACACGCCCCTGGCAATATCTATTGCCCCAGAAACCGTACGGTACCACACCATGTCCATTATGTTTCAATTTTTACAGAACACTGGCTCTTAGCGATTCTTAGCCCACAGATCACAGATAATCGGCCATAGGTCATAAACTTTTGATAGACGGTTTTTTTGCCCTCTTGCGCAACCTGCGCCAACTAAGAACCTAAGTCCACTCCCTTTATGGCTCAAGGTGTAGGCAGATCATTCAAAAACATTGCCTATGTCGGTGAAGTCCGCTGCTGTTATCCTCTTCACACCTATTGAAGTATTAGCAGCAAAAAGACACCGGGGAAGTTATCCAATCAGACCAATGGTTGTTAACCAGTCCCCTTTCAGGGTTTACTACCCCGGCCTCTTTTGGGAAGTACGACAGTCTTCGCTTTCTCACTGAAATTCTTAAATGCCTTCTCCGGGTTGTAAGGTTCATCTTTTACCATCATATAAAAGGTGGCCCTGGCAAGTTTAGCTGCCAACGCTTTTGTCGCCACTACAGTCTTACCGCTTTCTTTAAGTTTGTGTTTAAAATATACATTAGCATAAGGACAATAACGTTTGGCAAAATTAGCGGCTTCGATATAAGCCCAGCATAAGTATTTGTTGCCACTCTTGCGGTTGTTCTCACCTTTTTTTTTCTCATTGGATGTACATTGACTGTCCACCAGCCGGCAGTATGAAAGATAATTACCAACTTTGCGAAAGCGCGAGAGCACGCCAACCTCAAAACAAATAGTTAAACCGATCACATTATAATGGACCCTTAAAATTGGA
>JAGLSW010000994.1 GCA_023135565.1 Candidatus Aminicenantota bacterium
GGCAGGGCAGCGTTTTTGCTTCTACTCGCGTGGGGAGGCAATAAGCAGCGGGTGAGCGTTTTTGATTTTAACTAAACAAAAGTTTTGGTCAAACTTTTACAAAAGTTTGGCCCCCGGCAGGGCCGCCGGAGGCAAGTGTCTCAGAGTTCATTCCCGCTGAGAAAAAATTTATTTAGTCTAAATTTATACCGAATAAAGTTGATATTTAGTGAAAACTCATATATAATTAATGGTAGAGGAAAAAATGAAATTATCATTAAAAGAAGACATTAACTCGTTATCTTATTTCAAATCGCATTTTAATGACGTTTTAAGCCAGACGAAAAATAAAAAAAGACCTCTTATAATCACGCAGAATGGGAAGGCCGCGGGCGTTTTTTTGGATATCGATACCTGGGAGGTTCTTATAAAAAAGATAAACTTATTGAGATTGTTATATGAAGGAGAAGTTTCTTTAAGGGAAAAGGAACCGAAATCACTGGAAGAAGTGGAAACATATTTTAATAAGAAATATGGCTTTTAATGCGATCTTATCGGAAACAGCGAATACCGACCTCGAAATCATAGTCGAGTATTATTATGAATTGAACAAAAAAATCGCCAAAAGATATCACACAGATATTATCGGCAGGATAAAAAAACTGAGGGATTTCCCTCAAATAGGAAGGATTGTGCCGGAATGTGAAGATATATTTTACGATAAATATAGGGAAATAATCTATGAACATTTCAGGATCATTTACAAAATAGTCGATGAAGCCGTCGTAGTGGTAAGGATAATAGACGGAAGAAGGTTATTGGATATAGATATGGTTGAATGATACGTTGGAGAGGCGAAGCGTTAAATAAAGAAGAGTAGGGCGGAACCGGCAAGAGCTATGATGGTGCCGATAAGCGCCCGGGGCGTGATCTTTTCTTTAAAAAATATGCGTGACAAGGGCAGCAGGAACAGCGGCGCTAAGGACATCAAAGTGGAAGCGATGCCGATCTCCGTGTGGGCAATGGCGTAAAGAGAGAAAACCACACCGAACACCGGCCCGAAACAAGAGGCAAAAAATATCTGGATAAGGGCTTTCTTATCTTTTAATTTTTTCAGGTGGCTGGTTAAATCGCGGCGGAAAACCGATATCAAAACGATACACAACGCCGCGGCGGTGACCCGGATCATATTTCCCGACACCGCCGAAAACCCTCCGGCAAGGCCCTTTTTGGCAAACAACATGCCCACTGCCTGCCCCAAAGCGCCGCCCATGCCCAGCAGGATGCCCCTGCGGTAAGACCCGGTAACTGTGTTATTTTGGCGGTTTTTCTTTTCGCTCACCACCCAGGCTACGCCGGAGAGGGTGATAGCTATAGCCAGCATCTCCCAGGCGGCCAGGTATTCACCTAAGAAAAACCAGGCCAGTACGGTGCTGAAAATCGGCACTAAGGTCATCATCAGCATGGCCAGCCTGGGGCCGATAAGCACGAAGGACTCGAACAACATGCCGTCGCCGAACAGATAACCCACTAAACCGGAGATGCCTAACCAGAAGAATCTTTCCGGTTCCGCATCGAGGGGGAAAATAGTGCCCTGCATCAGGAAATGCAGTCCCATCAGCAGGAACAGCGCCATCCACAAACGGGTACGGTTCACGGTGGCCGAGCCGATCCTGCGGCCTGAGAAAGTAAAAAGAGCCGAACCGCCCGACCAGCACAGGGCGGTTAGCACAGCGGCGGCTTCTCCAGTAAAGATCATATGTCACTCCGGTAAACAAATTAGCCGTTATCATACCATAGAGCGGATGGCATCCGCAACCCCGTACGCACGGGGAGGCGATTAGCTGCTTCGTAGCAGGGGAGGTGCTCCGGTTTTATCCCGGTTGTCCCACACAGCAGGAGTAAAAAAATAAGTTTCTCACAGGTTAAGTAATATAGATTTACAAAATCCCCAACCCCGTACGCACCCCTATATTAATTATGAAAGACAATTGATTTTTTCTCGTAATTGTGGTAACTTGTTTTCTTAATAGGTGCAAAAATGAAAAAAAGAATTTCAGTTAGCCCGAACATTCATTTTGGAAAACCCTGTATTACCGGGACGAGAATCCCGGTGCGGGATATCCTTGAATTGGTAAGAGAGGACGTGCCTTTTGATGAGATAATCGGCAGCTATTATCCCGACGTCGATACCGGCGATATCCGGGCCTGCATCCAATATGCGATCGATATAATAACATCCGAAGATATTAAGTCAACCACCGAAGCAGCAGGGGAGGTGCTCCGGTTTTATCCCGGTTGTCCCACACAGCAGGAGTAAAAAAAATTAATTTAACGTTAATTTTAAATTTTTCCTTGACAAAAAGGAAAAAAAAAATTAAAATTACACCTTCGTTTTTATGGGCGAAACTCAACTATTATAAAAGAAATTACCCTTTTTCTTTTATCGAGGAATTAAATTGAAGCAGATTTTTTTTCTAAACAGCATTACTAAATTTATCTTGTTGTTCGGATTTTGGCTGCTGTTGAGCGGCCATTATGATGTGCAGCATATTTCCATGGGCCTCTTTTCCTCCCTTTTCGTGATTTTATTCAACCTGAAACTGCGCAAACATTACTTTTACAGGGAAAAACTCGATGAAGCCAGGGCAAAACTCGAAGACGTCCAACCTTACCGGATAAGAATAGGACGCCTGCTGTACTATCTCCCCTGGCTGGTGTGGCAGATCGTGGTCGCCAGTTTCCAGGTGGCAAAAGTGGTGCTGCATCCTAAAATGCCTATCGACCCGGCCTTGATGCGTTTCAAAACCGGGCTGCCCAATACGGAAGCCAGGGTGATTTTAGGCAATTCCATCACTTTGACCCCGGGCACCATTACCGTGCAAATCGAGGACGATGAATTCTTAGTTCATGCGCTGATGGACGCCTCTCAAAGCGGTATTTTAGACGGTTCCCTGCCCACCGAGGTGGCTAAATTGTATGAAAAAAAACCGGGACAGGTGCTGCGGAAAGAGGATATAAAAATCAGCAAAAGCAATAAAGGTGCGGAAGTTTAATGGGAAATTATTTTATTTATCTATCTGTTGTGTTGTCGATCATTATTTTTGTCCCCCTGTACCGGGTATTGGCGGGCCCGACGATCTGCGACCGCATCCTGGGTGCAGGAGCAATCGCCACGAAAACCATGGTGCTGATTTTAGTAATCGGCCTGGTGTTTAACCGCCTGGATATGTTTATCGACATTACCCTGGCTTATGCCGTACTGAACTTTATCGGTACCATCGCTATAGCCAAATACTTAGATATCCTGGGCTTCAAAAAAGAGAAACGAGGTTATAAGAAAAAATAATGGACTTACAACACTTGTTAAATTTATTAACTATTATACTGACTGCCGCCGGGGCTTTTTTCCTGCTGGTGGGCAGTGTGGGATTGCTGCGGCTGCCGGATTTCTACACCCGCACCCATGCCACCGGGAAAGCGGATACCTTAGGCATTATGCTGGTGATTACCGGGTTGATTATCAACCAGGGTATCTCCGTAAATAGTGCTAAACTGCTTATTATCGTGGCTTTTGTGGGTTTAACCAACCCCACCGCCACCAATGCCCTGGCCAGGGCAGCCTACCATTTGCGCCTGAAGCCCTGGTTCAAAAAAGATAAGCAAAAAAAATCAGAAAAAAAAGAGAAAGAATAATGCATCCTGAAGTCGAAGTCATATTTTTTATTTTTTTGATCATCGCCGCCCTTATTTCCCTGAACGTTAAAAACTTGCTGGTGGCAGTGGTGACATTAACGGTGTTTAGTTTTGTGTCGGCGCTGCTCTATGTGGCTATGGGCGCCGTGGACGTAGGATTTACCGAAGCTGTAGTGGGTGCCGGTGTCACCGGGGTGTTTTTCGTAGTGCTTATTTTTAAAACCGGCAGGAAGAGTGCGGAGAAGAAGCCCCGGTTCCAAACCGGCAATTATGTGGTTTTAGTTATTTTTTGCGGGCTGCTGATTTTCGGCTCCCTGAGCCTGCCCAACCGCGGCGACCTGCAGTCCAACCTGAACAGGGAAACCAGCCCGGCGGGAACTAGCAATGCCGGGGTACACTACATCAAACACGCCTATAAAGATGCGCACACACCCAATATGGTCACCGTCACCCTGGCGGATTACCGGGGCTACGATACCTTATGGGAAACCGCGGTGATTTTTACCGCGGCGCTGGTTTGTTTCCTGCTGCTGCGCAGGACCCGCTTACAGCCGATGATGGATCCCGCGGACAAAAAGGAAGAAAGCGCTGCCGGGGCAGCTTAGGAGCTAAAAGATGACCACAGATTTTGAAAACCCCATCGTTTCATTAGTGAGTCGTGTGCTATCGCCTTTTATCATGTTGTTTGCCCTTTACGTCATTTTTCACGGTCACTACAGCCCGGGCGGCGGTTTCCAGGGCGGCACCATGCTGGCCGCGGCGATACTGTTGGTGCGTCTCTCTTCAGGCAGCGAAGTGGCCCAACTGCAGCTCAAAAGGGGTGTGGGTACTATCTTAGGTTCTTTCGGCGTGTTGATCTATTTCGGCACCGGTTTTTTGTGCCTGCTGTTGGGCGGCAAGTTCTTAGATTATGAATTATTAGCCAGAATTCTGCCGGTTTCCAAAGTGATGGCCCATAACTGGGGCATCCTGTTCGTAGAGATCGGCGTAGGCATTGCCGTTATGGGCTTATTGGTGGCTATTTACGACGATCTCCTGGAAGGTGACCCCGATGCTTAAATCCACCCTTGATTTTATACTGGGACATTATGCCTACTGGTTCACGTTTATCCTGTTGGTAATCGGCCTCTACGGTATGATGATGAAAAAAAACCTGGTGCAAAAATTGATCGGTATGACGATTTTCCAGGTTTCGGTCATTATTTTTTATATTGCCGGCGCTTCCAAATGGGGCGGTACGGTACCCGTAATCGAAGAATCGCTGCTGCACGCCGCTCACGTGCAGTTGCCCGACCCGGCGCATTATATCAACCCCCTGCCCCATACCTTGATGCTGACTGCAATCGTAGTGGGCGTGGCTACCACCGGCGTGGCTTTTGCTTTGGTGATTAGTATTTATAAACGGTATAAAACCTTAAATGAAGATGCTTTACTCAAAAAAATGAGAGAAGATAAAAATGATGACCTTACTGATTGATAACTCTCCTGTTTTGATTCCACTAATATTTTTAGCCACTGCCCTGCTGATTCCCGTAGTGGCGGCGAAACGCAAAACCCTGGCCTGGCCGCTGGCTTTTTGGGCCACAATAGCGGTGGTGGCCGTTTCTATTTTTAATGTGCGCCGGGTGATATGCGACGGGCCGGTGCACTACCGCTTAGGCAACTGGGCGCCCCCTATCGGCATCGAATATGTGCTGGACCACCTGTCGGCTTTCGTGATACTGGTGATCAACAGCGTGGCCCTGCTGGTCCTGCTTCATGCCAAAAAAGTAGTGGCCCGGGAACTGCCTCATAAACGTGTGCCTTACTATGCCGCGGTTATTTTGATGCTCTGCGGTTTTAATGGGATCGTCATTACCGGCGACCTGTTTAATCTTTATGTTTTCTTAGAAATAAGCGCCCTCTCTTTGTACGGTTTGATCGCCGCGGGTGAGAAACAATCGCCGGTGGCTGCTTTCCGCTACCTGATTATGGGCACTATCGCCGCCTCTTTTTATTTGCTGGGCGTAGGTTTCCTCTATATGGAAACCGGGTCCCTCAATATGGCGGACGTAAAAGCCATCCTGCCCACGGTGATAGATCAACCGGCTATCTTAGTGGCGCTGGTTTTGATGGTGCTGGGCATGGGAATCAAAATGGCCCTCTTCCCCATGCACGGCTGGCTGCCCGACGCCTATACCTACGCGCCCACTACCTCTTCGGCTATCATCGCCCCTACCGGAACCAAAGTAGGGGCCTATGTGATGCTGCGGGTGATGTTCTTCGTTTTCGGGGTTAATTTTGTCAGCAAAACCCTGCCGCTGACGCAGATCATCAGTTGGCTGTCGGCCATTGCCATTATCTACGGTTCCGTGCTGGCTATCGCCCAAAAAGAGATGAAACGGATGCTGGCCTACAGCAGCGTAGCCCAGATAGGCTATATCGGCCTGGGTATCGGTTTGGCCAATCCCATGGCGCTGATCGGGGCGCTGTTCCATGTGTTGAACCACGCCTTTATGAAAGCCTGCCTCTTCTTAGTGGCCGGTAATTTCAGGTACAAATTAGGACATTCCAACGTGTCCCGGTTGACCGATGCCGTCAGGAAAAAAATGCCCTGGACCATGGCGGCTTTTACAGTGGCGGCTCTCTCCATGGTGGGCCTGCCTCCCCTGTCCGGATTTTTCAGCAAATTGTTCTTAATTCTCGGCGCCTACGAGAACAGCGCCTGGTATTTTATCGTGATAATCTTCATCAGCAGCCTGCTAAACGCCGTCTACTTCTTCCGCATATTAGAGAAAGTCTATATGAGACCCCGTATTCCCGTACCCGGCCAGGAAGAAGAGACGGATGTGAAAAGAGATGAGGTGAGCGCCTCGATGCTGCTGCCTACTTTGATCCTGGCCGCCGGTTTAATCATTTTTGGGATATTGAATGCTTTTATTGTGAAGGGAATTATTAATTTTATGATACCGGCAGGAATGTGACGAGATTAAAATGAATAGTGCAGAGACTTATACTTCTATTATACCTTTGTTAGCGGTACTGGTATCCTTAATCGCGGTTCCCCTGATCTTATTAAGCTCCAAATTCAAAAATTTGCGGGAATCATGGACCATTTTGGCTGCTTTAATAAAATTCGGGTTGGTGCTTTCGCTGCTGCCCGGGGCCCTGGCCGGTAAAGCCGCCCAGTGCAGTGTCTTAGAGATTTTTCCCGGGATAGACCTGTCGCTGCGCGCCGATCCTTTCGGCGTGTTTTTTGCCCTGATCGCTTCGGGGCTGTGGATTTTTACTTCTTTTTATTCCATCGGTTATGTGCGCGGCGCGCCGGAAAAGAAACAAACCCGTTACTTTGCCAGTTTTGCGGTTTGTCTTTCCGCTACCATAGGCATCGCTTTTTCCGCCAACCTGATCAGCTTTATTATTTTTTACGAAATATTGACCATCGCCACGTACCCCTTAGTCATCCACAAAGAGACCAAAAAAGCCATCGACGCCGGGCGTAAGTATTTGATCTATACTTTGACCGCCGGGCTGTTCCTCATCGCTGCCGCTGCCTGGACCTATCAAATCACCGGCACCCTGGATTTTAAAGCCGGCGGTTTGTTCGGCAGCGCCGTCTTAGACCCCCGCGACGCGGTGATGCTCTTCCTGCTCTTTTTAGGCGGAGTAGGGGTGAAAGCGGGCATCATGCCCCTGCACAGTTGGCTGCCTTCAGCCATGGCTGCACCCACCCCGGTCAGCGCCCTGCTGCACGCCGTGGCAGTGGTGAAGTCCGGTGTTTTCGCCGTGATCCGGGTAGTGGGTTTCGTGTTCGGCCCCACTATGATGGCAAAGTTCGGCTTAGACACTATCCTGATGACCCTGGCCGGTATTACCATCATAGTAGCGTCACTGATCGCCCTGCGCCAGGATAACCTGAAAAAACGGCTGGCCTATTCCACAGTCGGCCATCTCTCCTATATCGTGCTGGGCGCGGCGCTCTTAACCGCGGAAGGTTTTACCGGGGGCATGCTGCACATTGCCTTTCATGCCACCATGAAAATCACCCTCTTTTTCGTAGCCGGGGCGATTTATATCAACCTGCACCGGGAGAATATCAGCCAATTGAACGGCATCGGCAGGGTGATGCCCTGGACCATGGGCGCTTTTACTATCGGCGCCATCGGCCTGGCCGGGATACCGCCCATCAACGGTTTCGTCAGCAAATGGTACTTAGGTTTAGGTGCTGTACAGGCCGACAACCTGATTCCTTTGGGAATCCTGGTGTTGAGCGGGCTGCTGAATGCCGCTTATTTTTTCCCCATCGTGTACATCGCTTTTTTCAAGAAAGGTGAAGGCCTGGAAGGCAAAGGGGAAGCGCCGCTGCTCATGGTGGTTCCCATCGTGATTACAGCGACCTTATCGCTGCTTTTCGGCATTTATCCCGACCTGTTTTTTAAATTTTACCAATTGGCGGTTAATATTTCCGCAGCTATTTTAGGAGGCGGCTGATGAAAAAATGGCACTGGCTTATTTTGGCCCTGTTGACTATCGCATCGATTATCGCCGGGCTGCTTATGCACCATGAACCGCCCCACAACCACCTGTGGGACACATTCCCGGTATTCTGGGTACTTTTCGGGTTTATCGGTTGTGCGGCGTTGATTGTTTTTGCTAAGAAAATACTGGCCCCCATTATATATAAGAAAGAGGATTATTATAATGATTGATTGGATACCACCCGCCTTTATTATGATGGTCGGAGCAGTACTGCTGCCCTTCCTACCCAAGAAAATCCGTTCCACTGCTTTCGTATTTATTACTTTTTGTACTTTGCTGGTAGTGTGGTTCATCCCCGACGGCTTTATTTTCCAGGCAAAGGTGATGAACTATTCGCTTACCCTGTGCAAAGTGGACGCTTTAAGCCGGATATTCGGTATTATCTTTGCGTTTATTTGTATGTCCGGCGGTATTTACGCTTTTCATATCAAAGAAACCGGCCAGCAGAGCGCAGCCCTTATCTATGCCGGCGGCGCTCTGGGCGTCACTTTTGCCGGTGATTTTTTTACCCTGTTTATCTATTGGGAAATGATGGCTGTGGCTTCCACCTACCTGATCTGGGCCAGACGCACCAAAACAGCGCAGGATGCCGGTATCCGCTACCTACTCTATCATGTATTGGGCGGTGGTCTTCTTTTTGCCGGGATACTCATGCACATCGGCAAACCGGGCGCTTCCATAGATATCATGACCTTGAAACCGGACATGGGACTTTCCGTCTGGTTGATGCTTTTAGGCGTGGTGATTAATGCGGCTGTGCCGCCGCTTCATGCCTGGTTATCAGACGCCTATCCCAAAGCCACGGTGACCGGCGCCGTTTTTCTCAGCGCATTTACTACGAAAACTGCTGTTTACGTACTGGCGCGGGTTTTCCCCGGTTGGGAAATATTGTTGATTCTCGGTACTATAATGACTGTTTACGGTGTTATTTTCGCTGTGCTGGCTAACGACATCCGCGGCATCCTGGCCTATCATATTATCAGCCAGGTGGGTTACATGGTGGCCGGTATCGGGATCGGCACTGCCATGGCTATTAACGGCGCCGTATCTCATGCATTCAGTCATATTTTATATAAAGCCCTGCTTTTTATGGGCGCTGGCGTGGTGCTGCAAACCACGGGCAAGAGCAAACTAACCGAGTTGGGAGGATTGGGCAAGAAACAGCGCCTCACCTTCTGGTTGTATATGGTGGCCGCTTTTTCCATATCCGGTTTCCCCTTCTTTAACGGTTTTATCAGCAAATCCATGACTGTAGCCGCAGCCGGGGAAAAGCAGCTTTACTGGGTGATGTTTTTGATGACTTTGGCCGCGGTTGGGACGTTCCTCAGCGTCGGCTTGAAGCTGCCTTATTTCACCTGGTTTTCCAAAGAGAAACCGGCTGAATTGAAAGTTGAAAAAGCGCCCAGGAACATGCACATCGGCATGGCTATCGTGGCTTTTTTCTGCATCTTGCACGGGATTTTCCCCGGTATGTTGTACAAGCTGCTGCCTACTCCTGTAAACTGGTCTCCTTTTACCATGCATCATTTTATCGAGACCGTACAAATCCTGGTCTTTACTTTTGCCGCTTTCTGGTGGCTGCGCTTTAAGCTGCTCAAGCCTAAACCTTACATTACCCTGGATTTGGATTGGTTCTATCGCAAGCCTGCCGGGGTGTTCCAGGAGATCGTAGTAGACCCCTGGGACAAAGCTTTTAATAAAGCGGAAGAGCTTGTTCTTCGTGCGGCCCGCAGGCTGGTGGAAATCGGCAAGAACCCTTATATGTTATTTGCTCGCGGCAGCAGGGAAGGGACTTATTCGCCCGACAAATATCGTCCGGCAGTGGGAAAGATTGTGATTGCCGTATTGGGTTTATTTATTCTCGTGCTCTTTTTTGCCCTCACCAAGAAATAGTTAGCCACAGAAACTATCCTTAGCGTACAATCCTTTCCCCATCCCCGGTGGCGACCGGGAGAACCGGGTGCACCGTTATCCTTTGTATGCAGCAGGCGACATACGGCGCACCCAAGCACTTACCCCCGGCACATGAGGCGGGCCTACCGGGGTGGTAAAGTCAACACGGCCCGACTCATTTTTATCCTCTATCTACTCGTATCTGTGGCCGTTAATCGTCGTCCTCTTCTTCTTTTACTTCTAAACTGATTTTACTGGCGGTGAACGTATTGGCTGCTTGATCAAAAATTCCCTCTGCTTCAAGTTTTGAATAGCGGCCGCTGTTGATCCCGTCTATCAAGGCCTGCTGGGAAATCGCAGTTTTCTGGCCTTTCTGGCCCTCTTCGATGATGGAGGCGCCTGCTGCCGGAACAACCTGGACCGTCCCCGAAAAACCGAGTTTATCAATTTCACCGGTAACATTGATCGTCAGCGGGTTCGTGGATTTGATAGAAAAATCCTTACTCTTTAATTCAACTTCGTCAGGTTCTTCAGCTTCCCATTCGGCAGCTAAAAATATTCCCGGGGCCGACCTGTTAAAGTGGCCTTCCACTTCGAATTTACTGCCTGCCATAATCCCGGAATTGCTTTTTTGAAGATCTACCAGGAAGGGATTGGTAAATCCTTTGATTTTAGATGTTGAGAGTCTTTCGACACTTTCCGCATTCACACTCACCTGGTTTTCACCGGGTCCTACTGAGTCGACGGTGCCTATTATTTTGGTTTCCTTCAGCTTTACCCTGGTAGCCAAAATATCGCTGCCTACGTCGCCGGTAACCTCGACATCCTGCCCGGGAGAGAGATAATCGATGTTTGTGGCCGCGGCGGGATCGGTATAAAGGAAAAGGGTGTTGCCGTCATAAATAACGGTTTGCGTCGATCCGGGGGAAAAGCCTGAATTCGACACTTCCAATACCAGCACGTCGAAAGAGGATGCATCCTTCTTAACGACAATTCCCTGGAATTCCTTTTCATCCGGGGAACCCGAACTCCACTTACGTTCGATCTTATTGGCGGTTATCGTATTGGTGGCGGTATTCAAAGGACCGTCTACTTCTACGTTATCGCCAACTACCAATATGGTGGTCAGGTCATTGCCGATTTCCGGTAAGGTCGTAAGAACTTCATCGATTTCGATGATTGTGTCTTCGGTTAAATCGACATTAACGTTTCCATCATTTAAAGACACAACTAATGAAGTTGACTGCACGGATTGGATGACTCCTTTAAAATCGGTGATTTCCGGGTCTTTTTCCGAACCGGCGGCATGCGTTGACTTGACCACCACCGTGGGCTGAAGTTCTACGCGGCCGTTTTCTCCTCTCACAACATTGAAAACGGAATCATGGACATCGAAGTCGATCTCGAAAAATACATTTTCGGTTTCAACGGTGACTTGAGGGTCTAAAAGTATTTTTATAGTATCCTGGTCACTGGGAACAACGGTCAAGGTATTCCCGGAAAGGTCCGCTGCCTCGGCATTTTCAAATGAAAGCATGATTTTTTTATAGGTCGCGGGGGCCAACGTAACGGAACCCAGCAGGTTGAGAACACCGTCCAGGTTAAGGAGATTGAGAACAAACGTTTCATCGCCTTCCTCTTTTGAAAAAACGATGGTTTCATTGTCGGCTGTATCGACAATTTTCAGTTCCGTTAGTTCTACAGACAACACGGACAATTTGTCCACGGGGTCGTCCGTAATGGTAAAAATTCCTTTTGGCCCGGTTGGTTCATTTGGTTCATTTGAATTATTGTCACGGTTACACCCGAGAAAAAAAATAAGAATCGTAATTAATACAAAAATTTTTAAATGTTTCATTAAGCAACTCCTTTGACTTTTATTTTCGGGTAGACAAATATTATTTTGCCGTCCAAGTATTGTAGCAATTTTCATGCCGCCCCCCCCCCCCCCCCCATAAAAAATGGGAATCCTTTTACAGCCTATGTATCCAGGTTTCCTCCATTTATTTAGCGACAAAGAATTGGGAAAAGATTGACAAAAATTGTCAATTTAGTTGACAAAAAATGTCACTTCCATGAGGAAATTTCCGGTTTCTTCTTACTCAAGTTGACAGGGTCAAGTCTTGTTTTGCAACATT
>JAGLSW010000995.1 GCA_023135565.1 Candidatus Aminicenantota bacterium
AAGCGCTCACCCGCTGCCCCTGCGGCGAAGCCGCTTATTGCCCCCCCACGCGAGTGGGGCCAACGGAGTTAAATAAATGAAAAAAAAATTATTAATTTTATTTGTAATGTTTGTAGTAATGTGTTTTAGTGTTTTGTTTGCCCAGGAGTTGAGACCGGTTCGGGATGATATCGGTTTTTGTTGGCAGGCAGGTCAGATCGAGCGTTTAGTAGACTATTTAAAAACCTCTTTCCCGGACAAAGAAGACCCAGGTCGAATGCCCGCTTTGATTGCCGGCATATCGCCTCATGATGATTATCTTTATGCCGGCAGGGTTTACTATCCTCTTTTCAAAAGGATTAAGGCAAAAGAGGTGGTGATTTTCGGCGTCACTCACAGCACGGTGAGAAAGAAAATCGGCGACCCGCAGGACAGGTTGATTTTCGATGAGTATAAGTTCTGGCGCGGCCCTTACAAAAACATCGAAATTTCCCCGCTGCGGGAATTTCTCAAAAAGAAGCTCGATAAAAACCGCTGTATTGTCAGTAATGAAGCTCACCGGCTCGAGCATTCCATCGAAGCGATGCTGCCTTTCTTGCAGTATTACAACCGTGACGTTAAAATCACACCGGTTATGGTTACGGGGATGAATTTCGAGAACATGCAGTACCTGGCCGCTGAGTTAGCGACGCATATAGCCGCCTATATCAAAGAGAATCATTTAGAAATAGGGAAAGATATTTTCTTTCTCATCTCCGCCGACGCAAACCACTACGGTAAAGCTTTTGACAACACGGCTTTCGGCGAAGACGAATCGGCGCACCAATTAGCCACCGGCAGCGATAGAAAAATCGCCGCCATGTTCCTTTCCGGCGAGATCAGCGAAAAAAAACCGGCAGGTTTAACCGAACAACTGTGGGGAAAAACCTATAAACATTATGGAGATAGGGTTTGGTGTGGGAAATTTTCGATTCCTTTCGGCATGTTGACTGTCCTGAGCATAGTAGAAAAAACCGCTCCCGGCAAAACCTTGACCGGCAAAATCCTCCTCTACTCCGATACCTATTCGGAAGGGGTGCTGCCGCTGAAAAAACCGGGTTACGGTATTACCGCGCCTTTCTCGCTCAAACATTGGGTGGGGTTTTTCTCGGCGGGGTATTTTTTAGAGTAAGAGATCGGGAGAAATCAGGAACAAGCATGCCTCCGGCGGCCCTGCCGGGG
>JAGLSW010000996.1 GCA_023135565.1 Candidatus Aminicenantota bacterium
CTTTTGAAAAAGTTTGAACAAAACTTTTAATAATTTTAAAAGCGTCCCCTGCCGCGAAGCGGCTCATAGGGTGCCCGCGCCGCGGGCCGGGGTTATACTATCCTGAAATAACCGCTGAGCACGCAGCGGCGAGTTCGTGTAAAATGACGGGCCGTGGTTAAACCTTCTCCAGTTGGCGAGGCTATAGTAAATGAACAGGGGCCCTCACCGCCTAATCCTAAACCAGCTAAGGCCATGCCGTTTTTTACAAAAATAGAGGTGTTCATCTTAACAGCCATGCGGTGTAAGTGATCTATGTTTTTCGAGTGCATCACAGCAGTATGAAAACAACCTCCTTCCAACTTATAAGCCAGGTCGATGGCTTCATCTACTCCTTTTACCTTGATAAAAGGAATCACGGGCATCAACATCTCTTCTACAGCAAAAGGATGATCCGGCCCGGTTTCCAGGATGGCAATCCGTTTCCGGGTGTCCACTTCCATACCGGTTTCCCGGAGAATCTCCTGGATGTCCTTGCCTACCCACTGCTTGTTAGGGTGACCGTTGTCATCCAAAAGGATTTTCTCCAGCCGCCTGACCTGGTAACTGCCTAACTCAACCGCGCCGTGCTCGATCAGGGATTTTTTTAAACCTTCCGCGGCGCCTTTTGTGACGATGATCTCTTTCTCTACTACGCAGATAATATTATTGTCGCAGCCGGCGCTGGCGACGATATCACGGGCAGCCCGGTCTAAATCGGCGGTGTCATCCACTACTACCGGCGGATTACCCGGCCCGGCGGCAATCACCCGTTTTCCCGATTTCATGGCAGCGGCCACTACGGCAGGACCACCGGTTACTACCAATAAACGAATCCGCGGGTGCACCATCAACGCCTGGGCCGACTCGATAGTAGGATTAAAGACTGTAGTAAAAAGATTAGCGGGACCTCCGGCGGAAATAACGGCTTTATTCATCAAATTAACAGTATACATGGAGACCTTTTTGGCCGCCGGGTGGGGATTAAAGGTCACCGTGCTGCCCCCGGCTATCATGCCGATACCGTTGCAGATTATGGTTTCGGTGGGATTGGTGCAGGGAGTGATACTGCCGATTACGCCATAGGGCGCTCCTTCCTGGATGGTTAAGCCTTCGTCGCCGCTAAAAGCCACCGGTTCTACATCTTCCACTCCGGGGGTTTTAACGATAGCCAGCTTGTTCTTCCTGAGCTTATCTTCATACCGGCCCAGCCCGGTCTCTGCCAGCGCTTTATTAGAAAGCTCATCTAAATGATTTAAGCAAATTTCCCTGATGGCTGCGATTATCCTTTTTCGCTGCTCTAAGGAAACATCCCTATATTCCAGGAAAGCTCTCTGCGCCGCCGTTATCGCCTCCTCGATACCGGGAAAACAGCCGCGAATACCTTCGTTTTCACTCAGCATGACAGCTTTGCCAGGGAGTTCTTCCGGCTTCTGTTTTGGCTTGCGGGTATCTTCAACCGGGGAGTTGTCTTCACCCGGATGCACACCCGCGCCGGAGGCCAACTGCTCTGCTACCCGGTTAACGATGGCGTTAATTTGCTCGTCGGAAACACTCATCCGGGATCTCCACAGCGATGAGTCGCCGGGACTCGCTGCATCTTACAGCTTGCCTGTGGCAAACCGGCACTCCGTAACTTGCAGCAGGCAGACCGCGGCCGCTGTTAAAATCAAATTCTGTATCGTACTTATTTAACATAGCGTTCCTTGCCGTCGATCTCTACCACGTCCACGATAGCCATAATGACGGCATCCACAGGTTTGTCTTTGGTGATATTCGTCTGCCGGGCGGCACTGCCGGAGGCTACCAGTACCACTTCCCCGATCCCGGCGCCTACGGCATCGACTGCTACTACAAAATTACCGGCGGCATTACCGTCGAAGTCGGCGTTTTTAACGATATGAAATCTTAGACCTACTAATTTCTCGTCTTTGTGCGTAGATACGACTGTACCTACGATTTTTCCCATCAGCATGGTTTATTTAATTGTTTTTTTTGGCCCGCGTCCTAAGGGGAGTGCGAGATCGACATTCTCATGAGGTCTCGGGATTACGTGAACGGATACCAATTCGCCAACTTTTTCCGCGGCTCTTGCGCCTGCTTCCGTGGCGGCTTTAACTGCTGCCACATCGCCTCTAACTAAAGCAGTGGTATATCCACCGCCGATCTTTTCATAACCGACCAATTCTACTTTGGCGGCTTTTACCATGGCATCGGATGCCTCGACCATGGAGACAAAACCCCTGGTTTCTATCATTCCAAGTGCGTCAGACATGCAGACCTCCTATAGCTGATTTCTGTCGAAACGTTAAGCTTTATTATAAAAGAAAAAAAACTCTATATCAATAGCCAACCGATATAAAAAATAAATTTAACCCGATAATAAATCAAAAGCGTTCTTGCCTCCGG
>JAGLSW010000997.1 GCA_023135565.1 Candidatus Aminicenantota bacterium
GGCAGGGCCGCCGGAGGCAAGAAGGTTCGGTATGACGCGGTCCCCAACTTCACACAAATCTTAAAAAGGAAAAGGGGTGTTCTTTTTGTCTTTTTTCTTCATTGATTATTGAACATTGAAGATTGATCATTGAAAAAGCGGCCCACAGGTTACACAAATTAACACAAATTAAAAAAAAGAGGCAGGTGCCCCCAGCCAATACCTGCAAAAGCCCAATACATACCGGTTTAACTTTTTGATATACGGGTTTAACATTGTGCTCGACCATATAAAAATTTTTATATACCGTATTAGCTTCATGATATACCGTATTAACTTCATGATATACGGCATTAATTTCATGATATACCATATAAGCTTGACCATTTCCGAAGAAAACTCCTCTCTTACGGCTGTAAAGCCAGCCCTTGCGCAGAAAAATTCATACATTACGCTTTAAAAAAGATACATTACCTTCCAAAGACGGCCCTTTACGCAAAAAAATTCATACACTACGCAAAAAAAAACATGCATTACTTAATAAACTCCATTTTTACCGTAAAAAGAAGGCCCTTACGCAGTGCAGGGGCAGGTTTAAGGCGTATTGATAATTCTTTTTTCGGTACAGGTGGGTTTTTTAGGTGAGGGAGGGACTTTATCATCCGGTAGTGTCAAATTTTTTGTGTAAATATGGATTTTAAAGAGTCGGAATGTAATGCTTCAGCCGGTCGAAATCGCAAAGTAGGATTTGAAATTTTATTCCAAGATGTGTATAATATATTTTGAAAAGGAGGAATTATGGTACTGGAGTTAATTTCCTTTGGTTTAGGTACTGACTGGACGACAAAGCTGTATAAACATCTCAAAGGTAATCAAGAAAAGCGCCAGCAGGAATTGAATAAGTTAAACGACGTCCTGGGCATGAACCCTTTAGAACTTGCCAAATACTACGTGGAACCCGATTGCCAGGAAGTGAATCCCGCAGACAGGCATGAAGAAAAACTTCAAGTTTCCAGGGAACCGATTTTACAGGAAATCAATAAGTTTTTAAAGGCAAAAAAATGCAACGATTCCGGAGACAGGCATATGTTCTTTTTATCCGATGCGGGAATGGGGAAGACTTCATTACTGGCAATGCTTAAGCTGCTGCATTTGACATCTTTTTGGACTAAAAACATTGATTGTATTTTGCTGAAACTTGGAGAGAAATCCATAAATGAAATTTTCGATATCGGGAATAAACGACAAACTTTACTCCTGCTCGATGCCCTTGACGAGGATCCTACAGCTTACGGCCGGGTAAAGGAAAGGTTGTTGGAAATACTGAATGCAACAAAGAGCTTTTATAGAGTTATTATTACCTGCCGCACACAGTTTTTTCCTAAAGTTGAAGATGAACCTTTTGAAAGACCGGGAATAATTTCGGTTGGCGGGTATGTGTGCCAATCCAAATACATTTCTCTTTTCGATGATAAAAAAGTTAATATATATCTAAAAAAATGTTTTCCCCGGAAACTTTTACTTTTTAAGCCAATAGGGAAAATCAGGCAAGCAAAAAAATTAGTTAAAAAAATGGGGGCTTTGCGCTGCCGTCCTATGCTCCTGTCCTTTATCGACGACCTGACGGAATCCCCCATAATCCAAAAGAAAGTTAATGAATTCAATATTTATAAGTCATTAGTCGACAGTTGGCTGCTAAGAGAAGAAAGAAAAGCCAAAATCCCCAAAAACGAACTCTTAGAAGCTTGCGAAACACTTGCATTTGAAATGCATAAAAGGAACGTCCGTGATATACCTGAGTCCGATCTTGACCAAATGATTACCGGTATGTCTGATTTAGCAAAAATAAAAAAAATAGATATAAAAGGCCGCTCCCTGCTTAATAAAAATTCGGCAGGTGATTACCGTTTTTCCCATTACAGCATCCAGGAATTTCTCGTTGTCAGGTATTTTGTGGATAACCCGGAACCAAAACTTGCAAAAAGATTACATATAACCCAACTTATTGCCCAAATGTCGATAGATAGCGGTAAGTTTGCGGTTTGTCAGATTGCCTTCGACTTTGATAAAATAATATATAAAGACATGAATCTACAGGGAGCCTATCTCCGGGGGGCCAGTTTGCGGGGCGTCGATCTCACTGGGGCCGATCTCCAGGAGGCCGATCTCCAGGGGGCCGATCTCGAAGGGGCCAATCTTGCAGGGGCCAAGCTCAATAAGGCGAAACTATGGAAAGCTAATCTCAACAGGGCTAATCTCTCGGAGGTCAATCTCGAAGGAGCCATTCTTGATGAGGCCAATTTCGAAGGTGCTAATCTCAATGGGGCTAATCTCAACAAGGCGAAACTATGGAAAGCCAATCTCCAACGGGCCGATCTCCAGGGGGCCGATCTCGAAGGGGCCAATCTTGCAGGGGCCAAGCTCAACAAGGCGAAACTATGGAAAGCCAATCTCCAACGGGCCGATCTCGAAGGGGCCAACCTCGAAGGGGCCGATCTCTATGAGGCTAAACTCCGGGATGCCAATCTCCAGCGGACTGACCTCCATGAGGCTAATCTCCGGGATGCCGATCTCTCTGGGGCCAATCTCCAGAAGGCTATACTTCGGGATGCCAATCTCCAGCGGGCCAATTTCTCCGGGGCCAGCCTTCAGGATGTAGATTTCTTCAGGGCTAATCTCTTTCATGCCTATCTCGCTGGGGCCAATCTCGAAGGGGGCGATCTCGAAGGGGCCAATCTCGAAGGGGCTGATCTCGCAGGGGCTGATCTCGCTGGGGCCTATCTCGCTGGGGCCTATCTCTGGGGGGCAGTGGGGCTGACAGAGGAGATGTTATTAGAAATGAAATCACTTTATGGAGTCAAAGGATTATCTTCCAGATTAAAAGCAGTGCTAAAAAAGAAAAAACCAGGATTATTTAAATTGATGAATTGAGAAATTTTGTTTGATAATCAGGATTGTTCATTTAGGATTTTTTCACGTACTGTTTCAAATTCACACAAATTTAAAAAAGAGGTAGGATTCCGCCCCCTATCGGGGTACCCTTTCCTTTCACTGCCGTGAAATTACCGGGATCGATTTAGTTGTTTGGTGATGCCGTTTCTATAAGCTGTATCTCTTCAAAAATCGTGAAATCTTTGATATTAAAGGTAAAAAGCAGCGGGATAGAAAATTTTTTCATAGCAGCGACTATGTTGGCATCATGAATCTTTTTTCCTTTTAGATTATATTTCAAAATCAACTCTTTTAAATTACCGGTAATGTCCTGAGTCTCATCTATTACCCTGAACAAGCTCTCCCATTTAGTAATATCGGTTGCGATTTCGTTAGGTTTTAAAATTTTATTATAAAACTCTTTCCTGGATACGACGACAGCGAATTCTCTTAATACCTGCCGGGAAATCCATATTTCATATTGTCTAACAATTCCCTTAAATTTTGCCACAGTAGGTTCATGAAATAGTGACTCTTCATTAGACAGGTAAACCAGGATATTAGTATCGAAAAAGATTCTATCTTTCATTTGAATAGATGTGATCCCTGTCTACAGGGGAAAGCTCCCTGCCCATTTTGTGCCTCGGTAAATCTTCTACACGAATGGACTGCTTTTTTACCGGGAATATAAAAACCTCTACTTCGGATGTTTTTAAATCTTCGGGCAGGTCGATTACTTCAGCCAGCCTGTTACCGGCAATGATTTCACTATAAGCTTCCATGGAAAATCTCCTTAAGTAATAATGATGGCTTAATTGTTTCATTTTGTCAATACTTTTTTTTATTTTATCACCGGCAGGAAAGAAAAAAAACAGTCGCAAAAAAACAAAACCTGCGGGCGTTTCCTGCCCGAAGTTGGGCGGATTATGCCCCAGGGTGGGCGTATTGCGCCCCGGATTCCGGAACCAATTTCCCCGCTGCTGCGTTATTATATATAGTAAATAATATTTAAGGAGAACTTATGTCTTTGATAGGTAATCTTCTCTGGCTCGTTTGCGGCGGATTATTTGTTTTTTTGCACTACTTAATGGCGGGAGCGCTAATGTGCCTCACCATCGTGGGTATCCCCTTCGGTCTCCAGGTCATCAAAATGGCGCAATTAAGCCTCTTTCCTTTCGGCAAAGATGTAGTGGATCGAGGCAGGGGTTCCGGCTGCCTATCGGTAATAATGAACGTCTTATGGCTCGTACTGGGCGGCATATGGATCGCCCTGCACCACTTAGTCTGGGCGCTGATACTGGCTGTTACGATTGTGGGCATTCCCTTTGCCGTCCAACATCTCAAATTGGCAAGCCTGGCATTGACGCCTTTCGGCAAAGAGATACAGTAGGAAAACAGGATAGGTTACCTAATCGTCAAATCTTGCACATTTCTGGCAAGAGTTTTTTTTGTTCACAATTCAATGCGGGTATAATGATGAACTCCTTAATTTTCATTGCAGCAATAATGACTTCTTTTCCCATTTTTGTGAGATAGTATTTGTATGCGTTATTGGTCTTTTTGATTATGCCGTGTAATTTCAATCTTTTCAAAATTCTCGATACCTGCCCAGTGCTTTTTCCCGTCAGATACTTTCTCAGGTCTTTGTTTCTGAATCCGTAAATATTAAACTCACCTCGAACCAGGATACGGATGAATTTCAAATCCTTTTCATCAAAGAAATTGATTCCTTTATATCCTCGTTTGTTTTCTTCAACTCTTTGAGTTACTCTTCGTAACTTTTTGGTACCGACTTTTTTTTCCTCAATCGTAGAAATAAATTCAAGATATCTACGATTCACATCCCAGGCGACTTTAATCAGAGGCCTCAGACTATAGATATACTTCCTCATGGAAGTGAATTTTTTGGATGTGGTTCCATCCTTGTGTTCTACCTTCCGGTAGTGTTTAAAGTGTGAAATGTCAGTGGCTGTAACTTCTATTCTTAACACCTTCTGAAATTTGTCATACATCTTTATCCAGACTTTTCCCATTGTATGCTTTATGCGAATTCCTTCTTTACGTACATCGTAGCGATTCCCCATTTCTCCTTTGAACTGACCATATATTTTCCGGCCTAAAAAAGATGCGATTCGCTCAGGCTTTACTGTATGAACCGCTGTGGCTACCAGGTTATCATAAATTTCCTTTAAATCTTGCTGTCTACGAAAAACTATATCAGTTGAATATTCCACCTGCATCACACTCCAATGATAATTTATCCCAAAGCGTTTCGCGATAGGACAAAAAGTTTCGGCAAACTTATCGAGAAGACGGTGAAGAATTTTTACATCAAACCTATCGGATATTTCCTGGGCCTTTCCAAAATCAGATATATCAAGAAAAGCATTATCTGCCATGTGATAATCGATCCCCGCTTTACGTAATTTGGCGGCTAACCAGTTATGACCATTAAAATATACCTGGAGGCGGCAAGGTAACCAGGTGGGGACACGCACGTAACATAAGCCCAAGACCTTGTCTATAAAATAAAAATAGTAATGAAGGCAGGGGGCCCATTTCCTTTCTAAATAGCACTCGCCTGTTTTTTCATTATACCTGGGTCTGTAATGGGAACACATCTCTTTGGATGAAATGATATAAAATAACCCTTCTACTGACTCACCTTTCTTTTGGCGCCTGGTTAATTCAGCTTTTATAACATCACCTGTTTTAGTATCAGGATTCGCCAGATAATGGACTTTAAGGCCATTAGCACGGGCTAAATTCTCTGCATTTTTACGGATAAGGTCCCGAAAAGGTTCCGCAAATTTGGCATAATCAAATATACGCACACCAAGATGATTAAGGTGGCAAGTCATCCCACTCGGGTAACATAGATAGGGCAATGTGCCCATTATTACTACTCTGTCGTAACAACCAATTGTTCCTAACACTTTATCTTTATGTTTTTCTGTTAACAGTTCCATGTGGATATTTTTACATAAAATCCCTAAAAAATCCATATATAAAAACTTTTTTAATTTTAATAGATTTTTTCCTTATTGGGGCTTAATTGGTTTTGATTTCGGGTTCCTGGTTCTGTCAACAGCGCAGGCAGCGATCAAATGAGCCTGCGGAAAAATTCCCCAGCGACCTTTTTTAGGGGAATTTTTTGAACTGTTGACAGGTTCAGGGTTCTGAAATATCTTTTGTAAGCCCCCAATAAGGAAAACCAACGTCTATTACTGGACCTTTTTGGTTCCGGCTTGTCCGGGTTGTGGACAGGTAATTAATATTCTAATATTATTTAAGTAAGAGTAAGTAGGAAGATTTAAATTATACGCCAGGGTAATCAAGATTTCTGAAAATTTGTTTAATTTCGATTAAAATCCGTGCTCTCAGGCTTAGAAGGACGAGTAATATGTCTCGGAGTTTCTAAAAATCATTGATAATAGAGAATTTCCAGCCAGCCATTCTGCTTATCCCAACCGGGAATGGTGGAATGGGGAATGGGGAATGGTGGTGGAAAAATGGAATGGAATAATAGCATCTCATGTAACTATTTGTCAATATCCTATTTCCCCAATCTTCCAAAACCAATATTCCGGGATTCCATCATTCCATTTTTCCAATTGTGAGCGCAGCGGACTAAGTTCTATTCACTGTAATTGCTTTAATTCTAATCCTAACCGGAAGTTAAAGTTTGAGCAAACCAAAAGGGTCGGAGGGATTGAAAGATGTTAAACGCCGGATTGAAAAAACACGCCCCCCTACCACAGCCTCATGAACACGCCTCTCCTTCTTAAAAAAAATCTGCCCGGAAAAACGATCATAGGCATCACGAATAAAGCCCTCTGATCCCAATACCAGACCATCTGAAAAAGAACGTAAACGGTTACGAAAAATATCCCCCTCAGGCAGCACATAACCACCTTCCTTCTCTGCGGAAACAATTTTTTTATAGATTCCGCCCCGGTCTTCCGCTTCGATTCCTCCGGCACGATACACAAAACCGCGGTACTGGCGCAGTCGCACAGCACTATCGGTTTCAAATATGCCGCCAAAATCCAGGAAGCCATCCCGGTTTTTAGCCTTCGCCCGGTACCATAAGCTGCACCATCGGTAATCTTCCGGGCGCTGCACAATTCCCGCCCGCACCGGGTTTAAATCGATGTAGCCCAGGCAGTTGAGAAGACCTTCGCCTTTTTCTATCAACACAC
>JAGLSW010000998.1 GCA_023135565.1 Candidatus Aminicenantota bacterium
AATCAAAAGCGCTCCCCTCTCTGTGTCCTCGGTGTGCTCTGTGGCTATATTAATTTCATAAGTAGGCAAGAAAAAGCTTTTTTTTTTTAATATGCGATGTAGTTGGCGGCATAACCGACGTTACTACAGCCGTACTCGATCCACATAAAACCGTCTTCGCCCCAGCCGGTGCCCCAGGAATTTTTTAAGTACCAGGCGCCGATAGTTCCCATGCTGTCGTCCCAACCGCAGAGCAGCACGGTGTGATTGACCGAAGAATCTTTGCAGGAATCAAATACGCCGCCGGTGTAAGCTTGGAAAAATTCGTTGACATAAACGGCGCATGATACGGCGCCATATGCCTGGATACCCGCTTTGATAGAGGCGGTGTCCACCGCGATATTACCTGAATCGGCTGCGATGTAAACAAAAGGGCAACCTACCTGGCATTCCTCGTCAGTGGCGGAATAAGGGAAGCAGCTCTCTAACACTGCGCCGGGATTTAAATAGTAATCGTTGGCAAAATAACCGCCATTGCAGCCCCAACCATCGGTGTTGCAGGATACCAACCACTGTTCCGAAAGATCAGCCTCGATGCCGTTCTTCAGCAGGTTGGACTCGAACATACCGGCAGTGGTCATAGCCCAGCCCGCGCCGCAGGCTCCTTGGGCTTTGACCGGCGTCCAATAACCGAAATAAGATACGGGACCGGTAGGTGTGGGGGTAGGCGTGGGTGTGGGTGTGGGCGTTTTTTTCAGGTTATGCCTGATAGGGTTGGCGCTGTCGTCTACGGGTAAAATCTCGGGCGCTAATCCCGGTTTGAAACCGCACAACTGCTCGATAGAGTAGTTCATGGCAGGATTTATACCTACGGTAAAGGTATAATCATTGTCCCTGATCTCTGTTCTAAGTTTTTCGATCTTAAATTTTAACTCCGTCCTCTTGACCGCCGGGTCATATTTTCCACTTGCCGCGGCAAAGGATACGATCAGGCTGGCCAAAAGAAACAAACTAAATAATTTTTTCACAAGAACCTCCTTGAAGTTTTTTGTTTTTATTTAACACCATTTTTATTTTTCCATATAACAATCTTATAACAGCAAAAATTAAAAGTCAATCCACCATAAGTTCTATTTTTGGTATTACTTTCATTTTTGTTTTGTACAACTAAAGTTGTATGTTAAATTTTAAGTGTAGGTCAAAAGTTTTATTTTTCTATAAAACCTATGTTGAACTGCACTATCGATGCGTTTAGGACGAATGCCGCGGAGGAGGGGTTAAAGGGAAAACATGATCCCCTCAGAGTTATCGAATGCCCGTTTGCTGAAGGCTGGGTGCCGAAAGCTGAAGGCTGTAATTATCCAGTTTTTCAAAAACTGAATAATTACGAAGTTATCACTTGACAAAAGTCTCTCGATGTTTTATCCTAAAACTTAGTTAAATACTAAATGTCGCAAAGACCTTCGTTCCTGGTAAGATTGCACTATGACACCTGCTAAGACTAAGAAAACAAGATCAATTTCATAAAAGGATAGAATAAATGGACAGCAATAAAATCATCCCACTTTTTATCGCTTTACTGCTTATCGGCGCTGCGACAGCAGCAGCTAACCTTATTTCGGCACGACGAAAAAAGAAAATAGCCGGTTACGCTTTCAAAAAAAACGCGGCTTATGCTCGCCGGCGACTGCAGTTTTTCGCCTCGGCCTGGGCCTCATCCAGCGACGTTTTGCCTCCTTTAAAAGCGCTGCAAATGTTGGCGGAGGCTCTCTTTTTCCCGGACTATAAAGCCATTTCCCGGCGGGAAATAAACCCGGAAGCGCTGCCTGTCTTCCGCGAAGAGATTCAACAGCTCCGGGAGGAATACCCGGCGTCTCATAATGCCGGGGCATTAGACAGCCTGCGTGAGCTTTTCCCCAAAATCCCGGCCCACGATATGAAAAAAACGGCTCAAAAAATCGCCGCTGCCGGTGATGCTTTTATGCACCTGTGTGATTTAGATGAGCAGGCGCTGGCAGTGACTGAGAAATTTTTCCAGTCGGTGGATGAGGAAGAGAAAAAAAAATTAGAGGCGGATTTCCGGGACCTGCACGAGAAAACCACCGGGAAAGATAATGAACGATACGTGAAAGCTGCCGCTGCCGCCCGACGGGCGCTGCTCAAACTGGGGGAGGCGGCCGGAGAGGGGTCGGCGACGCCAGCCCATGAGGGGTCAGGGGATTCCGATCCCACGCAGGTTGACCTAAAAGCATCGCTGCCGGTCACCGCGCTGCATATTCTTTCGACGCCCTTCCGCTTTTTGGCCCGGGCCTGGGGCAGACTCGGTTTCGTTTTTTTAGACAGCGGTTGTCTTCTTTTTACCCTGATCGCCGCACTTCCTTTAGCGGTTTTGATTTGCCTTTTACTTGCCGGGATGATTGCCGGACCTACTTTCCTGTATGGAGCCTGGAGTAGCGGCGACTATTTAGGCGCTGCCAAATGGTTGTTCTTGTGGCTGCTTTGCCTGATCGGTGGGCCGGGTGTGCTGGCCGGTGTGGGCAGCGCCTACCGGGACGAGCCCAGCGGGATTTCGCCGCGCCGGACAGGGCTGCGTTGGGTGTTGATCTGCGCCGCGGTGGGGATTATTTTAATACCGGTTTTTGCCCAATCCTGGCCCGGGCTGTTGGGCCGGGGGGGAGCTGTGGTGGCGCAGCAGCAAATGGAGGCGGAGAGTGCGCCGGCCGCCAAAAAAACACCGCCTGCCGCGCCTCAAGCGAAGAACCTGTTGAAAAACGGGGATTTCGAGCGGCTCAGCGGTAACCGCTTAGTGGGCTGGGAAACCGATTTTTATGGCGAAGACGAAGGCAGCGTCCGCTTTTCCGTGGGCACTGGAGGCGCTTTTTCCGGCAATCACTATGTCACCATAGAGAACCTGGAAGCTAATGACGGCAAATTTGTGCAGCGGGTGAATGTGAAGCCGGAAACCATGTACAAGTTGTCATGTAAAATCAAAGTCCACCAGGTTGGGTCCCGGGGCAAAGGGGGCAACATTTCGGTGCTGAATATTTCCGACACCTCCCGCCAACTGAAAGATACGGGGGGCAAGTGGGTTGAGGTGGAGCTTTGCGGCCGCACCGGGCCCAACCAAAAAAAGCTCGATGTGACGGCCCGGTTGGGCGGTTATGGCGGCATTAGCAAGGGCAAAGTCTCTTTTGATGATTTCCGTTTAGAAGAGGTGGACGGCCTGCCGCAGGGAGCGAAGACAGTCAAGTTGTACCGGTTCGGCAGCTTTACCAGGCCGCCTTCGGGAATGGCGCCCATTCGTACCTTTATATATGCTTCGCTGCCGTTGTTCCTGCTGTTGTTCCTATCGGCCTATTATTTTCTTTTTGTACCGAAAGAAAACAGTTTAAAATTTCGCGAATTTAAATACGGGGGACTAAGTTTTTTTGTTCTACTGGCCGGGGCATTTACCCTGCGGCTGCTGTTAGCTCCGCTTATCGAAGGATATCCTTACGATATTACCATTTTTAAGAACTGGGCCCGTGTTGCTTCCGAGACCGGCATGGCCGATTTCTACTCCAGCAGGTATAATGTAGATTATCCGCCGGGGTATATTTATATCCTATATTTAGTCAGTTTCCTGCGCAAGCTGTTCTCCCTAAATCCCGATTCGCGGATATTTGTCGTACTGCTCAAGATGCCGGCCATGATTGCCGATATCCTGACTGCAGTGGTGATATACAAATTTGCCGCAAACAACCCCGGCAGCGATTTGGCGGGCAAAAAAAACAGGACGGGTATTTTTATCGCAGCGGCGCTTGCCCTGTTGTACGTCTTGAACCCGGTTGTTATCTTAAATTCGGCTGTTTGGGGGCAGATGGATTCCATTTTGACCTTTTTTATCCTGCTGGCGCTGTTATTTCTTTATAAAGATAAGTTCGAACTTGCCTCCGTGAGTTTTGTCCTGGCGCTGCTGGTCAAACCCCAGGCGCTGATTTTTGCGCCGGTGCTTTTATATGCTTTTATTAGAAAGAGAAATATAAAAGTTTTCCTGCGCAGCGCTTTATTGATGATCGTCACATTTGTCGTGCCGATACTGCCTTTTGCCGTCAAACAGGAGCCCCTGTGGATTTTCACTCTTTATAAAACCACCCTGGCTTCCTATCCTTTTGCCTCATTGAATGCCTTTAACCTCTTCGGCTTGTTGGGAGGCAACTATGTAAAAGAAACGGAGACGTTCTTTATCTTCTCTTACAAAACCTGGGGCATGATATTTACAGCGGGAACCGTGATTTTTTCCGCTTTCCTGTTTTTCAAAAGGGGGGCGGCCCCAACCCATGAGGGGCCGAGTAATCAAGTCCCTGACCGGGATGACAGGAAAGGCAAATCGGCGATATTTTTTACAGCCGTGTTTATTATCGCTGCTGTATTCATTTTGGGTTGGAAAATACATGAGCGTTATCTTTTCCCCGTGCTCTGTCTCTCTCTCATGAGTTACGTACACACCCGGGACAGGCGGCTGCTGCTTATTTTCGGCGGTTTTACCATAACCCAATTCGTTAATGTGGCCATGCTTTTAAACTTCGTGGTCAGTACGAGAATAGACAGATTCTCCCGGGACAACGTGTTTTTGGTCCTGTTCTCTTTTGTTAATTTGGCCCTGTTGGTATATACCGTGCAAACGGGCATCGATCTTTATTGGCGCAGGAGAACCATCAAAAAAAACTGACCTTTTCCCTGTTTTAGCCGGTCACCCGAAAACAGCCGGGCTTATCCCGGCCCGGTTGTGTCAAATGTGTGCAGGCTGTCTTCCCCCCATAAAACAGTAGACAAAAAAAAAGCCCCACTCAGCGAGTGAGGCTTTTTTTATAATTACCTTCGTTTCCTGTTTTACAACTATCAGGATGATTTAGTATTCGAGATAATTGGAGCCGTAGCCGATGTTGCTGCAGCCGTACTGGATCCACATGAAACCGTTTTCGCCCCAGCCGGTGCCCCAGGAATTCTTCATTAACCAGGCGCCTAAAGCATCATCATATCCACACAGCAGTACCGCATGGTTGCAGGATTTGGTTTCGCAGCCGTTGAATACGCCGCCGGTATAAGCCTGGAATGCATTGTTTACATAAACGGCAACAGATGTTGCGCCGTAGGCCTGGATGCCGGCTTTGATGTCACTGATACCATCGCCGGTATCGCCGGAAGCGCTGGCCTGGTAAACATAGGGGCAGCCACTTACGCAGGATGAATCGGTGGCTGTATAGGGATAGCAGCTTTCTAACACAGCTCCGGGGCTTAACATGTAAGGATTGGCAAACCAACCGCCGTTACAGCCCCAGCCGTCGGTATTACAGGATACTAACCACTGCTCGGAAAGGTCGGTGGTGATGCCGTTTTTCTTCAGGTTGGATTCGAACATGGCGATAGTGGAGAAAGCCCAGCAGGAACCGCAGGATCCCTGGTTTCTTACTGCTGTCCAGTAACCTGTGTAGGAATCGTCGCCGGTGGGTGTGGGTTCCGGTGTGGGTGTGGGAACCCATTTTCCGCCTTTCTGTACCATTGCGATCCGGTCGTCTTTATAAGCGCCGGGTCTCAAATCAGGCCTGAAGTTACAAAGTTGGGGGATGGCATACTGCATGGCCGGGTTGATGCCTACGGTGAAGGTCCAGCCTTCGGCCTGGCCCTGGGCTCTCAGGCCGTCGATTTTAGCCTGTAATTCCGCTCTTTTCATTACGGGGTTGTAATCGTCTTTTGCCACGGCAAAAGAGACTACGACTGCAACACAGAGAAACACAAACACTAATTTTTTCATAAAAGATCTCCTTGTATTAAATTTTGTTTTTGATTTACACCATTACTTTTTTCCATGCTCTTATAATAATATGGAAAAATCGGAAAACAATTGGTCTAAAGTTGTATTTTTGGTTGTAGTTTCTTTTTTTTTTTTACAACTAAGGATTTAATTGTTAAAGGTGGGCTATGCAACTTTGGTTTTATACTGCATAGTAGGGGTTGACTCTCCAGGTTAACTCCCGGTTCATAATTAAACGCCCCGGCATTCCTGTAAATCGTTGATAATAAAAGACTTACAGCATGTGGGACAAAAAAAGCCCCACTCGACGAGTGGGGCTTTTTTAGTATTACCTTCGTTTCTTGTTTTACAACCGCAAGGTTTTAGTAATCGAGATAATTGGAACCGTAGCCGATTTGGCTGCAGTCGTACTGGATCCACATGAAGCCGTTGTCGCCCCATCCGGTGCCCCAGGAATTCTTCATATACCATGCGCCTAAAGCATCGTCATATCCACACAGCAGTACCGCATGGTTGCAGTTCCTTTCTTCGCAGCCGTTGAATACGCCGCTGGTATAAGCCTGGAAGGCATTGTTTACATAAACGGCAACGGAAGTTGCGCCGTAGGTCTCGATACCGGCTTTGATCGCGGCGATGGTGTCGCCGGTGTCGCCGGAACCGCTGGCCTGGTAAACATACGGGCAGCCGCTTACGCAGGTCGAATCCGTGGCTGTATAAGGATAGCAGCTTTCATAAACAGCTCCGGGGCTTAACATGTAAGGATTGGCGAACCAGCCGCCGTTACAGCCCCAACCGTCGGTATTACAGGATACTAACCACTGCTCGGAAAGATCGACAGTGATGCCGTTTTGTTTCAGGTTGGATTCGAACATGGCGATAGTGGAGAAAGCCCAGCAGGAACCGCAGGATCCCTGGTTCCGTACTGCTGTCCAGTAGCCCATATAGGAGTCGGTGCCGGTGGGTGTGGGTTCCGGTGTGGGTGTGGGTGTCCAGGGTCCGCCTTTCTGTACTAATGCGGGAGAGTCGTCTTTATAAGCGCCGGGTCTCAGTTCAGGTTTGAAGTTACACAGTTCTTCGAGACTGTACTGCATAGCGGGGTTGACGCCTACGGTGAATGTCCAACCATCGGCTTGACCCTGTACTCTAAGGGCATCGATCTTGGTCTGTAATTCCGCTCTTTTCATTACGGGATTAAAATCTTCTTTTGCCACGGCAAAAGACACAACAACAGCAGTGATGAGAAGAATAAAAAATAGTTTTTTCATGAAAAAACCTCCTTGATTTAATTTTTGTTTTTTGTTTCTTAATTTTGTTTTCTTCATGCCCTTATAATATTATACAAAAAGCAAAAAACAATCGGTCTAAAGTTGTATTTTTGGTATTACTTCATTTTTTTTTATTACAACTAAAGACTTATAAATGCAAAGGAGGCCGTACAACTTTAGTTTTACGCCGTACGGTAGAGGTTGACTTTCCAGGTTAACTCCCCGTTCATAATTAACGCCCCGGCATATCTGTAAATCGTTGATAACAAATGACTTACAGCATGTAGGGCAAAAAAAGCCCCACTCGACGAGTGGGGCTTTTTTAGTATTACCTTCGTTTCTTGTTTTACAACCGCAAGGTTTTAGTAATCGAGATAGTTGGCTCCGTATCCGATCATGCTGCAGCCGTACTGGATCCACATGAAGCCGTTGTCGCCCCATCCGGTGCCCCAGGAATTCTTCATATACCAGGCGCCTAAAGCATCATCATAACCACAAAGCAGTACCGCATGGTTGACGTTCCTGTCTTCGCAGCCGTTAAACACGCCGCTGGTATAAGCCTGGAAGGCATTGTTCACATAAACGGCAACAGATACTGCGCCGTAGGTCTCGATGCCGGCTTTGATGTTGTCGATGGTTTCGCCGGTGTCGCCGGAACCTGATGCCTGGTAAACATACGGGCAGCCGCTTACGCAGGTTGAATCGGTAGCTGTATAAGGATAGCAGCTTTCATAAACAGCTCCGGGGCTTAACATGTAAGGATTGGCGAACCAGCCGCCGTTACAGCCCCAACCGTCGGTATTACAGGATACTAACCACTGCTCGGAAAGATCGACAGTGATGCCGTTTTGTTTCAGGTTGGATTCGAACATGCCGATGGTGGAGAAAGCCCAGCAAGAACCACAACTGCCCTGGTTCCGTACTGCTGTCCAGTAGCCCATATAGGAGTCGGTACCGGTGGGTGTGGGTTCCGGTGTAGGAGTAATCCAGCCGCCGCCTTTCTGTACTAATGCGGGAGCGTCGTCTTTATAAGCGCCGGGTCTCAGTTCAGGTTTGAAGTTACAAAGTTGGGGGATGGCATACTGCATGGCGGGGTTGACGCCTACGGTGAATGTCCAACCTTCGGCCTGGCCCTGTACTCTAAGGGCATCGATCTTGGTCTGTAATTCCGCTCTTTTCATTACGGGATTAAAATCCTCATTTGCCACGGCAAAAGAAGCAACAACAGCAACGATGAGAAGCATAAAAAATAGTTTTTTCATAAAAGAATCTCCTTGTATTAAATTTTGTTTTTGATTTGCATCGTTATTTTTTTTCATGCCCATATAATAATATGGAAAAATCAGAAAACAATTGGTCTAAAGTTGTATTTTTGGGTGTACTCCATTTTATTTGCGTACAACTAAAGTTGTATGTTTAAAGTTTAACGAAACCGGCAATTGCCCTCTTTTAAAGCGGCAACTTGCCTATACAACTTTGAAAAAGCGTGATAAACCTACCTTTCCGGGACTCCGACATTGCCGGGGATTTTTTTAGCCTGAGCCTTTCGGGCAATCCGACATTGCCGGAGTTTTTTGAACCTGAAACTTTTCATCTCTATAGTTTTATTATGTTCTACAACCTGTAAGTGTTAAGTTTCGGAAAAACTTAACACTTACAGCCTTCAGCTTTCGGCATTCGGTTTTCAGCAAACGGGCCTCGTCGAACTCTGAGGGACGCAGTGTTTTGCAGCGCCGGGACCAGGCGGATTTATACTGTTAATTATAGATGTGTTATGGAAATTCCGGGGTGGGAATCAAAATTTGATAACAGACCACAGGTTGGAAAACTCATCGCTCCAGCAAATCTTATCCGGCGGGGGCGTTTTCCATTCGGGTTTGCCTCGAGTCACTTTTTCGAGTAATGCTTCGCTTCCGGCCAAAACAACCCAGTGGGTAGGATAGCGGTAGGTGGATAAATTTTGTTTTGAGAAGTGATGCCTGATATGAAGTCCCAACTTCTCCGCGGCGCAGTTCAATACCGGCGTTATGTCTAAGTAGCGGTTGGTGATGTTGAACATCAGTATACCCTCTTCGCGCAGCACCCGCAAATACTCTTCTACAGCTTCCAGGGTGATGAGGTGGGTGGGGATCGAGCCGCTGGCAAAAGCGTCCAGCACTAACAAATCATAATAATCATCGGGGATTTCACGAATTCGCAGCCGGGCGTCTCCCACTAAGTGGCGGATATCGGCTTGCGAAGAAGATAGATTTTCGAAGCTGTTCTCAGCTATATTTACAACTTCCCGGTCTATTTCGTAAAAATCGAAGGTTTGCCCTTCCTTGCCGTACAGGGCCACCATGCCGGTGCCCAAACCCACTACGCCGATAGATTTAATGTCGCGGAGGCGGGAAAAAGCTTGACCCACGCCTGTTTCCCGGTGGAAATAAAAAAGAGGCATCAGTTGTTTTCTTCTATCCCTGGCCTGGCCGCCGTGCACCGTGGTACCGTGCCTGAACACCCTGGCGGCAATGCTTTTGCCCGGCAGTCTCGGCACTTCCATTACCATGTAGGAACTGTAAAAAGTTCTCGATTTAAGAGTAATGAAACCGGGGTAAAAAAATTCTTCGCTCATAAAAGAGACGATCATAACAAAAGCCGCCGCAGCCCGGAAAAAAATGCGTACACTCTTCTTTTGCAGCCGGAAATAAGGAAGTAGTATAAGGTAGAAAGAGACCACGATCACGATGTAGAATTCCACCGTGGACTTGAAAATCAGCGGCGCCACCACTCCGGCCAGGGCGGAACCGGTGCAGCCGCCTAAAGAAAGATATAAATAAAAGGAAGTCAAATCCCGGGCCGGCGGTTTCGCTCTTTCTAAGTTGCCGTGGAAGTAGGTGCAGATGGCAAAAAGACAGAGGCAGGCCGCCGCGATGCGCAGCACCACCGGGATATCGTATTCCCAGCGGAACATCATGGTCATAATCAGGATGGGCAAACAAATAATCACCGTGCGGATCAAACTGGGTTTCGAAACGGCGGGCAGCAGGAAGCAGATGATAAAAGTGATCAGGTAGATGCTGAGAGGAATGATCCACAGCAGGGGAAAATTAATAACGCCTACGGACAGGTAGTTGGTAAAGACCATCAAGGCGGCGGCCGGCACCATACTCAATCCCATCCAGTTCAATTTTTTACGCAGGGGAATTTTCTCCTGCGCCGGTTCAGCGTCGGGTGCCATTTTTTCGATAGGCGCGGCCCCCGGGCCTTTTGCCGCGTCCGGTCTTCTTCTTACGTATAAAATCAAGCACAACAAAATGAAAAATGCATACACACAAAAACCGATAGATAAAAAAGTCGTCTGCTGGGTGTTGGTCAGGTTGGGTTCGATAAGGGTGGGATAAGAGAGCAGCCCGATCAAGGACCCGGCATTGGAGACGCCGTATAGGATATAGGGATTTCTTTTTTTGTTTCTTTCGTCGGCAGCCATCCAGAACTGCACCGTAGGGCTGGTAGTGGAAAGGAGAAAATAGGGCAGGCCGATGGAGAACAGCAGTATCACGAAGATGTGCAGCACCGGTGTTAAAGCCGCCTCCTGGAGACGAATCTGCACCGGGATAAAAAGCAGGCTTAAGAGAATAACGCCGGTATAGACCAGTCCCTGTTTTACCGGACGCAATTTCCTGGCCATCAGGTTACTGAAAGAGTAGCCGCCTAAAAGGAGGAGCTGGTAAAAAAGGAGGCAGATCAGCCAGACAGACGCCCCGCCGCCGAAATCGGGCAGGATGATCCTGGAGATCATGGGTTGAAGTAAAAAAAGCAAAAACGCAGACAGTCCGATAGTTATTGTATGAATCATGGTTTTTTGTTCAATGTCCTATTATTAATATCATTATATAGTCAAATATTAGTGTTAAATATCAAAAAAGCCGGGGCCACGCCCCTAACCGCTGAGGGCCGGAAGCTGCAAAACCGGTAATCACGAAGGAAGAGTTTCTTTTTCAGCAAACTCTTATTGGATGATAACATAAAGAAAATCTGCTGTCAAACTCTCCCTGATCGCAGCAAAAGAAAAGAAAGAAAAAAAGAAGAAATAAGAGTTGACTTTTTTCTCGATTAGATATATATTAAACACAAGATGCCTGAACTAAGTAGATTTTATGGAAAGAGAGGTTAATATGATACACTTGGTGAAAGAAATAAAAAAAGTTAACCCCTATAAGATCAGGCTGAAATTTAACACCGGGGAAATAAAAGAAATCGACCTGGAAAAAAAATTGAAAGATTGGTCTAAAACTCCCGGCAGTACCTATAAACAATTACTGGAACCCGAATATTTCAAAAAAGTAAAGCTAAATACCGAAATCGAAACTATTTATTGGGATAACGGTATTGATTTCTGTCCTGATGTATTATATTCCCTGGGCCAAGAGTAACCGCCATGGGCGCGCCTTGCCGCTAAGGGGCTAATTGCCTCCCCCCACGCATGGGGCTGCTGCGAAGCAGCTTATAGGTTCCCCGTGCCGCGGGGTTGGGAAAAAAATAAGATTATCGCTTGACAAAAACTTTCTTATGAGTTAAATTCTTTATGGTTCAACGAATAGGCTCTGCTTGCCTGCACGGTAAGCGCTGCCCTTCTTTAACTTTCGTTTCCTGTTTTAAGAGTTCAAAGGCTATAGGTGATAAGAAAATGGTATATCCTCCATCCAGGCCGGTGATAGTGGATTTAAACAAACCCCACTCGCGTGGGGGGGCGTTGAACGGTGGTGCTTTTCGAC
>JAGLSW010000999.1 GCA_023135565.1 Candidatus Aminicenantota bacterium
GGTCGCCGAAGGCAAGAAAAAAAATATTTATTTGCCTTCGGCGAGCAAGGGGCTTTTTTGAAAAATCGCCCCCTGCACCCCCAAAAAACTTTTAATTAAAATAAATTTTTTCTTTTTTTGCTTCGTCCGGGTTGCGATAATAAAAACCGACGCCGTTTTTCACCACCTCGGCATACCAGGGCACCTGGCTCACTTCTATGGCCCGGTCGGAAGCTTTCTTCGAGAACTCCTTGAAAATTCTCAATATCACCGAACAATGCTGGCCCACCCTGTTCTCCATAGGCCAACCGGCTTCATCATAAGGCACGAAAAGTTTTTTCTGTTTCGATAAGCTCAATAAGAAGGGGTCTTTGCCTTGCAGCAGCAGTTCCACGGTTTTGGGGCCGGTAGGCTGATCCAAAAAAGGAATAGGCGCTTCCAACAAAAAAGGCAGGGCGTCGGAAAAATCACCGATCTCGCGGTGGGAAAGCCCCCTGAAACCTTTGGGAGAAGGTTCCACATGATTCTCAAAACCTTCCATGGCCTTTGCCTTTAACGATACCATGGTGGCGATACGCATGGCCTTTTGCGGAACCACGATACAGTTGGTTACGGGGAACATAGTCTCCGCGCCGTGGATATCTATGGCTACATCCACTTTTTCTTGTTTTATCAACTGCATGGCGGCAAAGGTGACTTTTTCCATAAGCGGGCCGTTAGCTCTGCCGGGCCACGTCCGGTTGGTATTCCTGACGTCTAAATATGAAAGCAATTGCCTGTCGGGATAGTGCACATAAACATCGGGATCCGGCCATTGATCTAAAGGCGAGGCATTGCGGTTGCCCATCCTGAATTTTTTGCCGCCCCAGGGGGTGGGGATTTCAAAGTACAGCGGGTAACCGTCGCCGGGTTTGGTGTTGCGCCCGGCGCTGTTGTTGAACTGCGGGATTACGATAAGCGTGCCTTTGTTCACCTGCGCATTCTCGATAAAAATCAGGGCGGTTAAAATGGCCGCCGGTTCGTTAGAATGGGTGTTGGCGAAGAGCAGCGCTTTACCGCCGGGTTCCTTGCCTTCCAAAAAAAATACGTTGGTATCGGCAATAGTGCCTTTCAGGCTTTTATTGTAGTCGCTTAGTTTGACGACTTTCGTAACGCCGGGGCCAGCCACCATAGGCACTTCATAGTGCCTGTGATTATAAAACTGGACGCCCGAAATCACGGTTACAAAAACAAAAATCAAAATATATAGGGTTTTTAAAATCCATTCACGTGACATGTGGTCCTCCCGGTTGCCCTAACGGATACGAAAAATCCTGAGAACAAGAGGTATCAGGACAATCAAATACAAAAACATTTCTTCTTTGTTTTTCTTCTCACGAACAAAATTCCACAGCAGCATTGCCGCCAGGAAAATACTGATTACATAATATAATATCATTACTATAGGCATTTCTTACCTCCGGTGGCCAAACTTTTGTAAAAGTTTGATCAA